>JAIXUR010000099.1 GCA_027483425.1 Cyanobacteriota bacterium
ACCATTATCGACAAGGGGCCGATTAACTGCGCCATTTCCACCTACTTGTTTCAGCAGCTAGAGGCGGCGGGTGTGGCCACCCACTGGCTGGAGACGACGGGCGATCGCACCATGCGGGTCAAAGCCCTCACCATCATTCCCCTCGAGGTCGTGGTGAGAAACCTGGCCGCTGGCAGCCTTTGCCGCCAGACCGGGCTACCCCTCGGCCACCCCCTCACCCCGCCCCTGGTGGAGTTTTACTACAAAAACGACGCCCTGGGTGACCCGCTCCTGACCGGCGATCGCATTCGGGCCATGGCCCTAGCCAGCGAGGAACAGATCACGACCCTGGGCCGTCTTGCCCTCAACATCAATCAAGTCCTGACCGATTTCTTTAGGGGTTGTGCCATTACCCTGGTCGATTTCAAGCTCGAGTTTGGTCTTGATGCCCAGCAGCAGATTATTCTGGGCGATGAAATCAGCCCCGACACCTGCCGTCTCTGGGATCAGGCCACCGATGACGAAACCCAGCGGGTGCTCGATAAAGATCGCTTTCGGCAAGATTTGGGCCAGGTCGAAGCCGCCTACCAGCGGGTGCTGGAGAAGGTCGCGGCACAATCGGCCAAGCATTAGCGCCATCAATGCGGTAGAATCTTGGCGATTGTGGGGGCAACGGCCCGCCCAGGGCATTTCTCCCGGGCTTAGAGCCTGGAGAATAAGGTCCTTGATTGGTGTGTGGACGTGTTTAGCAGGTATGTTTGGATGCGGGTATCTTCTAAGTTTTTAGCGGTTGTGGCCACGTCCGGGCTGATGGGTCTCTCCGTAACCCCAGCCCAGGCAGACCCGGTTGTTGCGCCAGAGGCGTCTGCTGGGGCAAATTTAGCCCAGGATGGTGAGGCTGTTAACGCCACCTCCCTGGTGGCATCGGATCTCAGCGAGCCCCTGGCCACCCCCGACGCGGCTGCGACGACCCTCGACTTTGAGCGGTTACAGCCAGCCCCGGTCACCGGCACCGTGAGCGATACTCTCCAGGGGGCGATCGATGACTATCGCCCCGCCGCCAGTGCCCCGGCCCCAGCCCTCCTCAATACCCTCCCCGAGGGAACCCAGCTCAGTCAGACCCCCAGCATTCCCCGCGAAATTACCCCCGAAGAAGCCCAGAGCATTCTGGATGGGGCGGTGCAGCGCCGCAGTCAACCCCAGCCAGCCCCAGAGGACCAGGGCCAAACCCCCGATGAGGGCGAAACCCCCAGCGGCGAATCGGCCGAGGAAGCCCCCGACACCCCAACGGCAGAGGAAGAACCGGCAGAGCCCGAAGAGCCCCGAGTGCTGGTGGCTGAGGTGTTGGTGTCCGCTATTGAAGGGGATCTCGATCCCGAACTAGAAAATCTGATCTACGGCGTCATTGAAACCCGGGCCGGGCGACCCACGACCCGCACCCAGCTGCAGCAGGACATTAACAACATCTTTGCCATCGGCTTCTTTGCCGATGTCGATGCTAGACCGGTGGATACTGACCTGGGGGTGCAGATTACCTTTTTGGTGCAGCCCAACCCCGTCCTCACCGAGGTCCGCGTGGAGGGCAACGAAGTGATGCCCCAAAGCGTCGTTGACGATATTTTCGCTGAGCAAGTAGGGGAGATCATCAACCTGATCGATTTTCAGGAGGGCATCCTAGAGCTCAACCAGTGGTATCAGGATCAGGGATACGTGCTGGCCCAGGTGGTAGCGGCTCCTAAGGTTTCCCCCGACGGGGTGGTGATCCTAGAGGTCGCTGAGGGGGTGATTGAAAGCATTCAGGTTCGCTATATCAACGACCTGGGTCAGACCGTCGATGACGAGGGCAACCCGATCCAGGGCCGCACCCACCCCTATATCATTACCCGAGAGTTTGAAACCCAGCCCGGCGACGTCTTCAACCAAGCCCGCATTGAGGAAGACTTTCAGCGGGTATTCGGGTTGCAAATCTTTGAAGATGTTGTCCCTGGGTTAGAGCCAGCTGAAAACGATCCCCGCCAGGTAACGGTGATTGTGAACGTGGCCGAGCGCAATACGGGTTCCATCGCAGCTGGCTTAGGCTTTAACTTCACCGGTAACCTGTTTGGTACCGTCAGTTTTCGCCAAGATAACTTCGGTGGCAATAATCAAAAGTTCCTGGCCGAAGCCCAGGTCAGCCTCACCGATATTCTGTTTGATATCTCCTTTACCGATCCGTGGATTGCTGGCGACCCTAACCGCACCTCCTACACCGCTTCGACCTTTGCCCGCCTGACCGACAACCTCAACTTTACCGGTGGCCCGATCACCGTTAACTTGCCAGACCCTAACGCCCCTGGTTGCTTATCCTGTGGCGACGAGGTTCGTATCCGCCGGTTTGGGGCCGGGATTACCTTTAGCCGCCCCCTCAATAATGGCTGGTTTGCATCCCTGGGTACCCTGCTTCAGAACGTGTCGGCCCGCGACAACGCTGGCCAACTCCAAACGGTGGATGCCGAGGGCAATCCTCTTACCGCCAGCCCCACCGGCATAGACCTGCTGTGGACATTTTTGCTCGGTGCTACCCTTGATCTGCGCAACAATCCCTTAAACCCCACCAGCGGCAGCCTGGTGCGCCTCAATGCTGAGCAGTCGGTGCCCGTGGGCAGCGGCAGCATCTTTATGACTCGGCTGCGGGGCAGCTATAGCTACTACATCCCCGTGGGGTTCCTCAACTTTAGTGATGGGCCGCAGACGATCGCGCTAAATGCCCAGTTAGGTACGATCCTGGGTGATGTGCCGCCCTACGAAGCCTTTGCCCTGGGCGGCACCAACTCCATTCGTGGCTACGATGAGGGGGGAGTGGGTAGCGGCCGCAGCTACGGCCAGGTCACCGCCGAGTACCGCTTCCCGGTGTTTTCGTTTTTGGGCGGCGCGCTGTTTGTGGACGCAGGCAGCGACCTGGGCAGCGGCGATGCCGTGCCCGGTCGACCCGGCCCCAACCGGGGCAAGCCGTCCAGCGGCCTAGGCTACGGGATTGGGGTGCGCGTAGCTACCCCCCTCGGCCCCCTGCGGATTGACTACGGTATTAGCATTACCGGTGAGTCAGGCATCTACTTCGGTTTTGGGGAGCGTTTCTAATGGTGCAGACCCCATTGACCACCAGCCCATCTGTCTGCTCAGACTGGGCGATTACCCCCCATCAGACCACCCTAGCCCAGGCCGTTACCCGCCAGGGCATGGGGCTGCACTCGGGGGCGACTACCACGGTTACGCTGCACCCAGCGGCCCCTGGCCAGGGGCGATCCTTTGTGCGGGTCGATTTGCCCGGACAGCCCAGGGTACCCGCCAGCCTCGCCTCGGTTAACCCCACCCTGTTGTCCACGGAGCTACGTCAAGGGGAGGGGGCGGTGCGTACGGTTGAGCACCTGCTGGCCGCCCTGACGGGCCTGGGCATTGACAACGTGCGGATTGATATTTCTGGCTCGGAGGTGCCCCTGCTCGATGGGTCAGCCCTGGGCTGGGTGGATGCGGTGCGCCAGGCTGGGCGCCAGGTTCAGGCGGCCCTCCGTCCCGTGGCCCGCCTGAGCCAGTCGGTGTCAATCCACCACGGCGATGCCTTTGTGGCGGCTTTCCCGGCTCCGGCTCCTCGGTTTACCTACGGCATTGACTTTGATGTGGCGGCCATTGGCAACCAGTGGTTTAGCTGGGCCCCCGACCTCGACCCCTTTGGTTCTAGGGGCTTTGCCACCGAAGTGGCCCCAGCCCGCACCTTTGGTTTGGCCCACCAGGTCGAGCAACTCCGGGCCAGCGGCCTCATTCAAGGGGGCAACCTCGACAATGCCCTGGTGTGTGGTGATACGGGCTGGCTGAACCCACCCCTGCGGTTCGACAACGAGCCCGCCCGCCACAAGATGCTGGATTTGATTGGCGATCTCAGCCTGCTGGGCAGCCTGCCCCTGGCCCACATCGTGGCCTATAAGGCCAGCCATCGTCTGCATGGCGAACTGGCGGCGGCCCTGGTACCGGCCCTGGTCTATGGGGATGGTACCCTCTAGTGGCAAAATCAATCTAGGCAACGGAGCGGTTTCGCCCGTGCCCCCTTCACCCACCCAAGAACTCTGACCCCACCTACTGTGATTGACGTAACTTCCCCTAGCCCTGTGACCGTGGCCCCCGACCACCCCAACCCTGCCTCGCTGGATGCGGCCCCTGAGATCTCGGTTAAGACCGACTACAGCGCCGAAGAAATCTACGCCCTCTTGCCCCATCGCTACCCCTTTGCCTTGGTCGATCGGATCATCGACTATGTTCCGGGCAAGCAGGCCACCGGCATCAAAAATGTTAGCTTCAACGAGCCCCATTTCCAGGGGCATTTTCCAGGCCGACCGATTATGCCGGGGGTGCTGATCGTCGAAGCCATGGCCCAGGTGGGTGGGATTGTGCTGACCCAGATTCCTGGAGTTAACGGCTTGTGTGTCTTTGCGGGCATCGATAAGGTAAGATTTCGGCGGCCCGTGGTACCCGGCGACCAGTTGGTCATGACCGTCGAACTGCTGGCTATTAAGCGGCTACGGTTTGGCAAAATGCACGGACGGGCTGAAGTTGACGGCCAGCTGGCCTGCGAAGGGGATCTGATGTTTTCGGTGGTAGATTTTCCGGCCGCTCCCCAGCTGGGATAGATAAGGAATATGTTTATGTTGCAAACGCTGGGTTCTGGAGGCGGGCCATTGACTACCTTGATGCATCCCACGGCCGTTGTCCACGATGGTGCGCAGCTGCACCCGACGGTGAAGGTCGGCCCCTACGCGGTGATCGGAGCCCACGTGACCATTGGCCCTGGCACTGAGATTGGGGCCCATGTGGTGATTGATGGGCAAACCACTATTGGGGCCCAAAACCGTATTTTTCCTGGGGCGGCCATTGGGCTCGAGTCGCAGGATCTTAAGTACGATGGCTCCATGAGCCGGGTCGTCATTGGTGACAATAATCTGATTCGAGAATACGTCACCATTAACCGGGCCACCAAGGCTGGGGAAGCCACCCTGGTGGGCAACCACAACATGCTGATGGCGTACTCCCACGTGGCCCACAACTGCGTGGTTGAGGACAATGTGATCATTGCCAACTCGGTGGCCCTGGCCGGCCATGTGTATGTGGAATCGGGGGCGCGGATTAGCGGCATGGTGGGGGTGCACCAGTTTGTGCACATTGGTCGGCTGGTGATGATCGGCGGCCTCAGCCGCATCGATCGCGATGTGCCGCCCTTTACCCTGGTCAACGGCAATCCGGCCCAGGTGCGCGGCCTCAACCAGGTGGGGCTGCAGCGGGCCGGGCTCACCGCCGACCCCCAGGTGTACCGAGAGCTTAAGCAGGCGTACCGTCTGGCCTATCGCTCAGGCGAGTCGCTCAGCGATGTGGTGGAAAAGCTGAGCCAGGGAGAGCACAATGATCTGGTGCGCCACTTTAGCGAGTTTTTGCGGGCGGCCCAGCAGCCCGATCGCCGGGGCCTGACCCCCGGTCGCCGCCGCGCGAGCCGTAGCGATGACGAGTAGCCTGGGGCAAGGGGCGATGGCGCATCCGGGAGCCTCTGGATCAAGTCGGCGACTGTTTATTAGCACTGGTGATGTGTCGGGCGATCTGCAAGGGGCGCTGCTGATTGAGGCGCTGGTGCAGCGGGGGCGCGATCGCGGTCTCACCCTCGACATTACCGCCTTGGGGGGGCCGCGCATGGCCCAGGCCGGGGCCACGCTGATCGGTGACACCACCGCCATTGGCTCGGTGGGCATTTTTGAGGCCTTGCCCTACGTGCTGCCCAATATCAAGCTCCAGCGCCAGGCCAAACAGTATTTGAAGACTCACCCGCCCGACCTGGTGGTCATGATCGACAACATGGTGCCTCACCTAGCCCTGGGCAAATACTTGAAACAGGTTTACCCCCAGGTGCCGGTGGTGTACTACATTGCCCCCCAGCAGTGGGTGTGGGCCTTTTCCTCCAAGGACACCGAGCAACTGGTGGCCCAGTGCGATCGCATGCTGGCAATCTTCAAAGCCGAGGCTGACTATTACCAGAGTTTTGGGGCCACCACCACCTGGGTGGGGCATCCCCTGGTCGATCGCTACCCAGCCCCCGCTGATCGGGCCGCCGCCCGCCAGCAGCTCGGGCTAGATCCAGCGGCCCTGGTGGTGACGCTGCTGCCCGCCTCCCGCCGCCAGGAGGTGAAGTATCTGATGCCGGTGCTGTTGCAGGCGGCCCAGATCATTCAGGCCCAGTGCCCAGAGGTGACGTTTTTGCTGCCGCTGTCGATTCCGGCTCTGCAGGCTAGCTTTGAGCAGGGGTTGGCCAGCTATGGCCTCCAAGGCCGGGTGGTGACGGAGGGCAGCCAGGCGGCGATCGCCGCCGCCGATGTGGCGATCACCAAGTCAGGCACCGCCAACCTAGAAATCGCCCTGATGGACGTGCCCCAGGTGGTGGCCTACCGCATTAATCCCCTCAGCGCCCGGATTGGCTACTACCTGCTGAAGTTTGACGTGCCCTACGTGTCGCCCGTCAACCTGGTGGTGAACCAGCCGGTGGTACCGGAGTTTTTGCAGTGGCAGGCTACCCCCGAGGCGATCGCCGCCGCCGCCCTTGACCTTTTGCAAAACGAAGCGGCTCGCCAGACCATGCGGGCAGGCTACGCCAAAATGCGCGCCGAGCTAGGGCCCCCAGGGGCCTGCCAGCGAACGGCAGATTTGATTTTAGAGGCGCTGGTTGAGGGCGCTGGGGCCGAACCCTCGGGGTAGGAATTGGCCTCAAAATGTTGAATCGGCCCCAAACTCTCTACAATGATTATGCTTTGTCGGAAATGGGCAGCTCTGTCTAATCTGATAGTCGGCCCAATGGTGACAGGAGGACTCTAGTGAACATACCCGAAATATTTGCCCGTGGCGGTATTGCCATGTGGCCCCTGCTGATACTCTCGATTTTGGCCCTGGGCACCATTTTCGAGCGCATTTGGTTTTGGTCGCGCATTTTGACCCGCGAGCGCGAGGTCTCTGGGCGAGTGCTAGAGGCCGCCCGCCGCGACTGGTCGGCGGCGGGCGAGATTGCCCATCGCTCGGCGCTGCTGCCCATGGGGCGGTTTTTGTCGGCCCCCCTGAGGCTGCAATCCCCCGACCCCGAGGTGTTTCGCCTGGCCCTAGAGACCTCGGCCAACGAAGAGCTGTTGGCCATGAGCCGGGGGGAAAAAATCCTAGAGGCGGTGATCGCGATGGCTCCGCTGTTGGGTCTGCTGGGTACGGTGCTAGGCCTCATTAATTCTCTAGGGTCGATTCAACTGAGTGATCTGGGCAGCGCCGACGCCACCGCTGGCACCTCCATTGGCATTAGCGAAGCCCTGATCAGCACCGCCAGCGGGTTGATTGTCGCCATTACCGCTCTAGCCTTTTATCGTGTGTTTCAGGGGCTTGTGTTTGGCCAAGCCAAAATGTTTCGCCAGGCGGGTAGTGAGCTAGAGCTGCTCTACCGCCAGAGTTGGGCCAAGGGCGGTGGGGTTTCTCCCCTGGCTGAGCCCCTGGCTCCGGTCACCCTTGCGGTCGCACCGCCGGAGCCCAATTCCGCCACTCCCGATGCTGCGCCTTCGGCGGAGGTACCCTCCCCATGAAAGTAGATCTGCTCGATACCCCATCCCAGGACGTGCGCCTGGAGATTGTTCCGCTCATTGACGTGATCTTCTGCATTCTGACCTTTTTTATCCTGGCGGCGGTGGGGCTGACTCGGCAGCAGGCCATTAGCTTAGACTTGCCCTCGGCTCAAACGGGTCAGGCGTTGCCCGGACAGGTAGCCCAGGGGGCCGATCGCCTGTACGTCAGCGTCGATGGGTTGGGCCAGGCCTACCTCGACCAGCAGCCGGTCACCCTCGATCTGCTCTACGACGTGCTGTTGCAGTTTAACCAGGTCAACCCCAATGGGCTGATGGTGCTCTACGCCTCCCGCGATGCCCGCTACGAAGACGTGGTGGCGGTGCTAGATCTGCTGCGATCGGTGGGGGGCAATCGCGTGGCCCTAGCCACCCTACCCACCGATGCCAACCTGGCCCCATGGGATCAAACCACGCCCCAGGGGTTCCCCGAGGTGCTGCCCGAGGGGTCGCCGGGGGGGCTCCCGGAGGGGTTCCCCGAAGACTTCCCCAGTGGGGGCGATCCACAGCCCGGTGTCGATCCCCTCCGGCACCAGCCGCAGCCGCTC
>JAIXUR010000118.1 GCA_027483425.1 Cyanobacteriota bacterium
CTGAGCCAGTTGAGATCCCAAAAGCTAGAAGCGCAGGCGGCGCTTCAACTGGCCCAAATTAGCCAAACCCGAGCGGCTCAGCTCCAAGCCCAGGGGGCTGTCTCCCAGGCCGATCTCGATGCCGCCAATACGGCCCTGAATCAAGCCGAAGAGCGAGTGGCTCAGGCGGAGTCTGGTATTCAGCAGGCCCAAGCGGCGATCGCCCAGGCCCAGTCCGCCATCAACCAGGCCAAGGCTGGTGTCAAAGCAGCCTCGGTGAATGAAAGCTATGGCACTGTGATTGCCCCCTTCGACGGCATTGTGATTGAAAAAATGGCCTATCTGGGAGAAACCACTAACCCCTTCTCCATGAACGGTACCGCTTTACTGAAAATCGAAAATCCCGATCGACTTCAGCTAGAGATCGCCGTGCCAGAGGAAAACCTGCGGTTCGTGCGGGTCGGTCAACCGGTGCAGGTGCGGGTGGAGGCGGCCAATGAAACCCTGAATGCCACCATTGAGCAAATTGTTCCGGCTGCAGATCCTGGTTCGCGGAGTTTTCTAATCAAGATTCCCCTCACTAGGTCTGACCGATTGATTTCTGGCATGTTTGGCCGCATCGCCCTGCCTACGGGTGAAAGCCAGGAAACGGTTCTGATTCCCGCTGATGCCCTGATTCAACGGGGGCAGTTGCAGGGGGTGTATGTGGTAGAACCGAGCACGGCTCAACCGAACAGCGCTCAATCGGTCGCCGTTTTGCGCTGGGTGAAAACAGGCAAACAGCAGGATGGGCAGATAGAAATTGTTTCAGGCTTGACGACGGGCGATCGCATTGTCACCAGCGATATCGAGCACCTCAGCGACGGCCAAGCGATCGCAATTCAGAACTAGGGGGCAAAAACGATGCAGAACGAACCGAATGGTCATCAGCCCCCCTCATCCCATCGCTTGGGCTTTGTGGGCAATTTAGCCAAAAAATTTATCGACTCCAAACTAACCCCCCTGATCATTCTGGTGTCGCTGCTGCTGGGTATTGGCGCAACCCTAATTTTGCCCCGCGAAGAGGAACCCCAAATCACCGTGCCAATGGCCGATGTGTTTGTGCAAATGCCCGGAGCCTCGGCTAAGGATGTAGAACAGCGGGTCACCGCACCCCTGGAGAAGCTGATCAAAGAACTGCCTGGGGTGGAATATGTTTACTCCACCTCGCGTCCGGGGTCATCCCTGGTGATTGTGAGATTTCTGGTGGGGCAAGACCCAGAGGATTCTGTGGTTCAGCTTTACAATAAGATCTACGCCAACGTTGACAAAATTCCACCGGGGGTGTCGCCGCCTCTGATCAAGTCGCGATCGATTGACGATGTCCCCATTCTGACCCTCACCCTATGGGGTGAGCAAAGCACCGGAGCCGAACTACGACAAATTGCCGCGCAATTAGACGAACAGATCAAACAGGCTCCCGATGTTTCAGAAACGACCATTATCGGCGGCCAAAAGCGACAATTGCGAATCGATCTCGATCCATCCAGGCTCAATGCCTATGGCTTAACACCGCTAGAAATATCCAATGCGCTCCAGGCCCAAAATACGCAGCTAGCCAGCGGTGCCTTCAATCAAAATAATCAATCCTTTCTGGTCAGAACCCAAAGCTTTATTCGATCGGCAGAAGATGCCGAAGGATTGGTGGTGGCGGTTGCCAATGGTCAACCGGTCTACCTGCGGGATGTGGCCACCGTCACCGATGGCTCGGAAGAACCGGCCAGCTATGTATTCTTTGGGCAAGGCTTGGGAGGACAGGAGCCAAAAGAAAAAAATCAGGCGGGCCTGACTCAAACCTCAGAGACCAAGACCCAAAATTTTGGTGAAACTGAGGCCGTGACGATCGCGATCGCCAAACGCTCTGGGGCCAATGCGATTCAGGTTTCCCATCACGTTCTCCATAAACTTGACCAAATTAAGCGCAATTATATTCCCCATACTGTCAACCTGACCGTCACCCGAGACTACGGCGAAACCGCAGCGGAGCGATCGAATGAGCTGCTGTTTCATATGCTCATTGCCGTCGCTTCGGTGACGCTGCTGATGTGGTTTGTCATGGGCAAAAAAGAGGCCATGGTGGTGGCAGTCTCGATTCCGGTCACCCTGTCCTTGACGCTGGCCAGCTTTGTTTTTTATGGATTTACCCTCAATCGGGTGACCTTCTTTGCCCTGATCTTTTCCATTGGCATTTTGGTCGACGATGCGATCGTAGTAGTAGAAAATGTGGGGCGACATCTCCAGTTACCAGAGAACCAAACTCGTCTGCGACAGGCTACCAATCGTCGCCAGACCCTGCAACAGATTGTGCTGGAGGCGGTAGATGAAGTCGGTAACCCCACGATCCTGGCCACCTTAGCGGTGATTGCCGCCATTCTGCCCATGGCGTTTGTGGGCGGCTTAATGGGCCCCTATATGTTGCCCATCCCGCTCGGGGCTTCGGCAGCCATGATCTTTTCGGCCCTGGTGGCCTTCACGGTGGTGCCCTGGACAACCATGCGAGTGTTTAGCGGGGCCAGTCTTTCTGCCCATGATCACGGTGAGGATGCCCTGAGCCAGCTGTACCGTCGATTTATGTATCCCCTGGTGCATTATCCCCGTCGGGGAACGATGTTTCTGGTGGCAACGGTGTTGGCGTTGGTCGTGGTGGTGGGTGGGCTAGCCGGGTTTCAGTTAGTCATTCTGAAGATGCTGCCCTTTGACAACAAAAGCGAGTTACAGGTGGTGGTGAATATGCCCGAGGGCACGACTCTGGAGCAGACCGCCAGAGCCACGCGCGAAATGGGGCAGTACCTCGCCACCGTTCCCGAAGTGACTCACTACCAAAGCTATGTCGGCACCTCTTCTCCCTACAATTTCAACGGCCTGGTGCGCCACTACTTTTTGCGCTCTGGCCCCAATGTGGCCGATATTCAGGTGAACTTTTTACCCAAGGGAGAACGCCACCGCCAGAGCCATGCCATTGCCAAAGCCATTCGCCCTCAGCTGAAGGAAATTGGCGATCGCTATGCGGCTCGCATCCAGGTGGCCGAAATTCCCCCTGGGCCTCCGGTGCTGCAAACCCTAGTGACTGAAGTGTATGGGCCTGACTACGCCGGACAAATTGACCTTGCCACCCAAATTCGCCAGTTGTATCAATCCACCGATGGAGTGGTCGATGTGGACTGGTATATAGAAGCTCCGCAGACCGATTACCGCCTGGTGATCGATCGCGAGAAAGCCGCCCTAAATGGTATTAGCCCGACCCAAATTTCAGACGTTCTACAAATGGCGCTCTCCGGCCAAAATGTAGGACTATTACATGATGAAAATGCCCGTGAAGATGTGGCGATTAATCTTAGATTTAGTTCATCAAGCCGCACCAGTTTGGATGATCTAAAATCTCTCAATCTTAAAGGAGAAACTGGTAATTTAGTCCCCTTAAGCGCTCTGGTAAAAACGGAAATAACCACAGCAGATACCAGCATCTACCACAAAAACTTGCAACCCGTTGTCTATATCCTGGGCGACGTTTCTGGCAGAGTAGAAAGTGCCGTCTACGCCATACTCAACCTGCAACCGCAGATCGACCAGTTGGCTCCGGCCACGGGCACCCAGGTTCAGACCTACCTGACGGCACAACCTTCTACGACCGAAACCTACGCGATTAAATGGGATGGCGAATGGCAGGTTACCTATGAGGTTTTCCGCGATTTGGGTATTGCCTTTGCCGTGGTGCTGGTGCTGATTTATGCCCTAGTAGTGGGCTGGTTCCAATCATTTACAACCCCCCTTGTGATCATGGCCGCCATTCCCTTCTCGCTGATTGGCATTATGCCAGCTCACTGGTTAATGGGTTCTTTCTTCACGGCAACATCCATGATTGGCTTCATCGCCGGAGCCGGAATTGTCGTACGGAACTCCATCATTCTGGTGGACTTCATTGAGCTACGTCTGAAGGAAGGTATGCCCCTAGAAGAAGCGGTCATTGACGCGGGAGCCGTTCGGTTCCGTCCCATGCTGTTAACGGCGGCGGCGGTAATCGTGGGATCGGCCATTATTCTGACTGACCCCATCTTTCAGGGATTAGCGATCTCGCTGATGGCCGGGGAAGTGGCATCTTTGATACTGTCGCGATCGGCGGTGCCAATTCTCTATTACAAACTTTGGCATAATCGAAAAGGGATCGATAAAAATACCAGTGCTGACATCGATCAACCCATTATCAAGATGATCAGCGATGGCACGATGGGGTGATAAAATCTCCTACCCCATTCGTTCTAAGCACAACCCCTTATCCCTTCTATCCTCAAAACCCCATGGCACCCATTCATATCTCTTACTTCTCCGACGTTCTCTGCGTCTGGGCCTATATTGCTCAAATTCGTCTCGATGAGCTGAAGGCCACCTTTCAAGGCGACATTGAGATTGAGATGCACTTCGTCTCTGTCTTTGGCAATGCCCGCGAAAAGCTGGAAAAGAACTGGCGCGATCGCGGTGGCTTTCAAGGTTATAGCGATCACGTTCGTGAGGTCGGGAAAAAGTTCGATCACATCACCCTTCATCCTGACCTTTGGACTGGCGTGAGGCCATCCTCATCAATGTCCTGCCATCTATTTCTTCATGGGATTCAATTGTTAGAAGTTAAAGGCATTGTCCCAAAGTCAGAGAAATATTTTGAGCAGGCCACCGCGGCCTTTCGGGAGGCTTTTTTCGCCAAGGCGATGAATATTTCTGACCGCAGTGTACAGTTTACTATTGCTGAAGAGCTCGGCCTCCCGATCGCCGCAATTCAGGAGCAGATTGACAGTGGCGAAGCCTACGCTCAACTCTCCAAAGATTTTGATCTGGTGAAGGAGCATACGGTATCGGTTAGTCCCACGCTGATCTTTAATGAAGGACGGCAGCGGCTCAACGGCAATGTGGGCTACCGGGTGATCGAAGCCAATATTCGAGAATTGCTACACAATCCGCCCGGTGAAGAATCTTGGTGCTAGTAAGGTTGGGCGATCGCTATTGCGTTAACCACTACATAAAAGCCTTTACTAGGAGGTAGTCGGGCCCCCTCCTGATCGACCCTGTTAGCAGGTTATGGCTTTCTGCCAGGGGCTGGGTCATAGACCGGAGTCACCATCCTAGATTTAGAATGGTGAGCAGGCTCGCGATCGCCTTCCGCTCCAGCATTGCCCCTGGGCTGTCCTGGCTGCTAACCCCCTATGTTGAGGATGCGAGGTGATCTATGGCATCAGGTATGGCATCGGTAACGGTTTCGTCCAATGGGTCGCCCTTGGGCCAGGCGATCGCGATTCGTCAGTTTCACCTGACCGTCGACGAGCCCACTGAGATCGGCGGCGATGACCAGGGCCCCACCCCGACGGAGCTGCTGTTAGCGGCTCTGGGTAGCTGCAAGGCCATTACCATTCGCCTGTACGCCGAGCGCAAGGGCTGGACGGTCGATACCGTCGCCGTGGCGGTGACCCTGGAGACCGTGGAGAACCAGCCGGTGATGGTGGCTCACCTCACCCTCGGGGGCGACTTGACCGAGACCCAGCGCGATCGCCTGCGGGAGATTGGCGATCGCTGTCCGGTCCACCGTCTGCTGAGCCAGGCCACCGCCATTCAAACCCTGTTAGCGCCCGCCGTGACTCCTACCGACGCCTGATTGATGTCGACGGCCAGCCCGTGGGCTATGCCGAAGAGGATGAGCGGCATAGCTGCTGGGGCAGGCGTTGCAGGGTGCGCTCAAAAATGGTGGTATCCGCCATCGCCCGCGCCAGGATCAACGCTCCCTGAATGGCGACCAGGGCCTCTTCACTGCGCTCCTGGGCCAGGGTGCTGTCCATGCCGTCTGCGGTCAAGACGGCGGCGATCGCCCCCATCCACCGCCGCAGTAGGTTCTGCACCTGGGGCTGGAAGGCATCCTTGGCCGAGCCCAGCATCAGTGCCGCCAGCATGCAGGGTTTTTGGCCCTGGCTGTAGGCCGTGCTGATGCGATCGCCCATCCGTCCCAGCCGCGTTTGAGCATCCCCCTCGCCCTCGAGCGCCGCCAGCGCCGTCTGCTGGAGCCACTGGTCAAGGGTGGCTAGCACCGTCTCGACCATCTCGTCCTTGCCGCCGGGAAAGTGGTGATACAGGCTGGCCTTGCCCAGCCCCGTCGCCTGGGCAATTTTAGCCAGGCTCACCCCGTCGTAGCCGTACTGCCGAAACAGGTCGAGCAGGGGCGGTACATGAACCTGTTTCGAGGCCTGTTTCGAGGCTTGTTTCGCCATGACTGCGGATCTCCAAAGCTTTAAATTGGCGTTCACCTGTTGACATTATACCGAACGATCAGTACAGTAATTTTGTACCGAACGATCGGTTCAAAAATCTCTACTCTCTTCACTCAACAGGAAGCCACCATGATCACCCTCTACGGTCACGAAGCCTCGGGCAACAGCTATAAAGTGCGCCTTTTTCTAGAATTGCTCGGCCTGGACTATAACTGGGTCAAGGTCGACCTGATGACGGGTGCCCAGCAGTCACCCGACTTTCTCGCCCTCAACTCCTTTGGCCAGGTCCCCGTGCTGGTGGATGGCGATGTCACCCTGGCCGATGCCCAGGCGATTTTGGTCTACCTGGCTCGACAGTACGGTGGCGACCCCTGGTTGCCCACCGAGGCCCTCCCCCTTGCCCAGGTGGTGCGCTGGCTGTCGACCACCGCTGGAGAAGTTCGCCAGGGCCCCGAGCATGCCCGTCTCCATTACCTGTTTGGTGTCA
>JAIXUR010000218.1 GCA_027483425.1 Cyanobacteriota bacterium
ATCGCCCAGGCCAATGGGCTGCTCCATATCCAGCACGCGCATGGTGCCGCAGCGAGCCTGTATGTCGCCATGCACCTGGGCGCGAATGGTCTGCACCAGAGAATTGATGTCAGTTTTGGTTTCGGTAGCTTCGACATGAGTGGGTGCAGTCTTGCGGTACTCCTCTAGCAAAAGGTCGTGGAGTTTGCGGAGCTTCCCTGGCCCCCCGCTACCAATGCTGAACTTGGTATAAACACCGGTCATCCGATTGCGCAGTGCATTAACGCTGATATGTAGCGCCTCAGCATCCGTCTGCTCGTTGTCTTTATCACCTAACCGTTTGATCAATGCCTCGGTTTGCTCGGGCGAGAGGTCGTAGCGTTTGGCAAGGGCAGCTAAAAAATCGGTGGGCAACGGCTGCATAAACACACCGGGCAGAAAATTGGGATATTGCCAGGTTAACCCATGCCAGAGAGAAGGGCTCGGAGCGTTTGCTGAGGTGAACTAGGTCTTTAGCCCATCTTTTAGCCAACAACAAGAGTTAAGTCAGGCGAAGTCAGCCCAGGTCAGCCAACATCAGGGAGAAAGCTCCAAGTTGCCCTTGCGACAGTGAATACATCGATTCACTCAAGGCGTTAGACCCATGAAAAACCCAAGTTCTAATCTCATCTTTGCCACCGTTCTATCCCTCACCCTGGGCTCTGGCGGCACGGCGCTGCATCTGGCTAGCCAGCCTACCCTCACTGAGGCTCAAACTCGGGTGCTCAATAGCGCGATCGCCCTCTGGACCACCGGCACCACTGCCGTTATCGGTCTCCTTGGCACCAACACCAAGCCCCATGATTAACCCATGCATCTGCCGTGGGTCTGGCGATCGGTGGGTGGCGGGGTCTGGGGCTTTGGCGCTGACCCACGCTACGGGGGACGTGGGTCTGGGGAGCGGTGGGTGGCGGGGTCTGGGGCTTCAGCGCTGACCCACGCTACGCCCATCCACCCATCCACTCATTCACCCTTACCACGCCACACCGCGTCGGCCACGCGGCACACGTCGTGCATCTCGGCCCCGTCGTGGACGCGGAGGATGTCGGCTCCGCCTGCGATCGCCGCGCAGCAGGCCGCTGCCGTACCCCACACCCGCTGTTGGGGGTCGGGTTGGTCGAGAATCCAGCCGATGAAGCTCTTGCGGGAGGGGCCAACCAGCAGGGGACGGCCCAGGTCGCGGAAGCGACTCAGCTGGCGCAGTAGCTCCAGGTTTTGGGCTGGGGTTTTAGCAAAGCCGAGGCCGGGGTCGATGGCAATTTTACTGGGTTTAATTCCCACGGCGATCGCATCCTCGATCTGATGCTGCAAAAACTCATAGATCTCCCCCACCAGGTCCTGGTAGTCGGTGCATTGCTGCATGGTGGCCGGGGTGCCCCGCACATGCATCAGCACAATGGGCACCCCCAGATCGGCCACGGTTGAGAGCATGGCCCGGTCGTAGGTACCGGCAGAAATGTCGTTAATCACGTCGGCCCCGGCTTTCACCGCCGCCCGCGCCACCGACGACCGGGTGGTATCCACGGAGATGATCGCCTGGGCCAAGGTGTCGTCGTGGTCCGCGCGAATGGCCTCGATGACTGGAATCACCCGATCGATCTCCTCCGTGCGGGAGATTGACCCCGCCCCAGGCCGGGTCGATTGGCCGCCAATGTCCAGAATGTCGGTGCCGTGGTGCACCAGGTGCCGGGCTTGCGCGACGGCCCGCTCGACGGTGTCGAACTGACCGCCGTCGCTAAAGCTGTCGGGGGTGACGTTGAGCACCCCCATTAGGTAGGTGCGACTGCCCCAGGTCAGGGTGCGATCGCGAATTTTCCAGGGAGACGGTACCGTCAGCACAGTCATGGTAGTTGCTCTAGCTAGGTCTTTGCCTAGCCTAAACGAATTAGGGAAGATAGGGTTTGCGGCTTGCGGTTTGCGGTTGACGGTTTGCGGCTGATGCTCCCTAACCCACACCGTTCACCGTTCACCGCTCACCGTTTCCCCTACAGCACCTTTTCTAAGAACTGCTGGGCGCGATCGCTCTTGGGGCTGCTAAAGAAAACATCCGGGGGGGCATCCTCCACCAGGTAGCCGCCGTCCAAGAACAGCACGCGATCGGCCACCTCCCGGGCAAAGCCCATCTCGTGGGTCACGATCGCCATGGTAATGCCCGTTTCCACCAGCGCTTTCATCACCTCCAGCACCTCTTTGACCATTTCGGGGTCGAGGGCACTGGTGGGCTCATCAAACAACATCACATCGGGTTCCATGGCCAGGGCGCGGGCGATCGCCACCCGCTGTTTTTGGCCGCCCGACAGGCGTGAAGGGTACTGGTCAGCCTTTTCCGATAGTCCTACCTTAACCAGCAGGTCCATGGCAATTTTGCTGGCATCGGCCTTAGAGAGCCCCTTCACCTTCATCGGCGCGTAGGTGAGGTTGCCCATCACCGTTTTGTGGGGAAACAGGTTGAAATGCTGGAAGACCATGCCCACGTTCTGACGCACCTTGAGGATGTCGCACTTGGACGAGGTAACATCCACCCCATCCACAAAAATGTGCCCCGCCGTGGGTATCTCCAGTAGGTTAATGCACCGCAGCAGGGTAGACTTGCCCGA
Organism: Cyanobacteriota bacterium; assembly: GCA_027483425.1. Taxonomy (GTDB): domain Bacteria; phylum Cyanobacteriota; class Cyanobacteriia; order Phormidesmidales; family Phormidesmidaceae; genus Nodosilinea. The sequence goes on from JAIXUR010000218.1 coordinate 2,616, forward strand.
CCCCGAGGGGCCGATAATCGCCACCACTTCCCCAGCGGCCACCTCGGTGGAAATGCCCTTCAGCACCTCCAGCGGCCCAAAGGATTTGACTAAATGCTCGATTCTAATCACTGCGGCGCATCCTCCGTTCCAGCACTTGGGCGGCCTGGGTCAACCCCATGACCATGACGTAGTAAATCACCCCCACCACAATCAGCGGCTCAAAGTAGAGAAAGGTCTGCCCGGCCACCACCTGGGCCCGCCGCATTAAATCCAGGACGCCAATGGTAGACACCAGGGCCGAATCTTTCAGCAGCGCAATGCTCTCATTGACCAGGGCGGGCAAAATGTTCTTAAAGGCCTGGGGCAAGATAATGTCGAGCATCATGGGCTTGTAGGCCACCCCCAGGGACATCGAGGCTTCCCGCTGCCCCTTATCCACCGCCATAATGCCCGCCCGAATGGTTTCAGAGCTGTAGGCGGCGGAGTTGAGGGCAAAGGTCAACACCCCCGCCTCAATGGGCGAGATCTTGTAGCCGATCAGCTGGGGCGTGGCAAAGTACACCAGCGCCAGCTGCAAAATCAGCGGTGTACCGCGAAAGATCGAGGTGTAAAACTCCGCAAACCAGCGCAGCGGCTTGATGCTGGAGATCTTGAGCAGTGACAGTACCGTACCCAGGGTAAACCCAAATAGGGCCGACAGCAGGGTGAACTGAAGCGTAACCAGAATGCCCTTCAGGATGAAGGGCAACGACGGCATAATTTGGCCAAAGTCTAAGTTCATAGGGCTAGGTTCATGGGCCTTGGCTACTTGGCCTCGTCGCCGAACCATTTGATAATCAGCTCGTTCATCAGGCCGCTTGACTCCATTTCAGCCAGCACCCGGTTAAACTCGCTGACTAACTCAGAGTCCTTGGGAAAGGCCACCGCCGAACCCGCTGGTCCCTCCTCAGGAATAACCACCATCTTCAGGTCAGGGTTATTGGCTAAAAAGCCCGTCGCCACCGTATCTTCAATGATGGCGGCTTCAATGCGGCCTGACTTGAGCTCCTGAATAATTTCGTTAATGCGATTGAGGGGAGCCAGCTTCATGCCAGGGGTGGTCTTCACCAGTTCATTCGCCAGCTCTTCTTGGATAGAGCCCAGCTGCACCCCAACGGTTTTGCCGCCTAGGTCTGCCGGTGAGGTAATGGCGATCGCCGACGGAAACACAATGGTTTGCTTAGCGTCGTAGTAAATATCAGAGAAGGCAACGTTTTGCTTACGCTCTTCGGTGGGGGTCATACCCGCCATCACAAAGTCGGCTCGCCCCGCCTGTAGGGCTGGGATCAGGCCGTTAAAGTCAATGTTGCTAATCTGTAGCTCGTAGCCCAGCTCGGTGGCGATGTGGCGAGCAATATCCACATCGAAGCCCACAATTTCTTCAGTCCCCCCGGCGGTTTCCACAAACTCGTAGGGGGGGTAGTCGGCGGAGGTGGCCATGGTCAAGACCTTGGGCTCAGAACCCGTGGTTCCCCCGCCGCCACAGGCCGCCGTTAGGCCTACGGTAGCGATCGCCACCGCTGCCGTGGAAGCTAAAAACCAACGTCGTTTCATGCTGTCTCCTCAAGAATAATCAAGCCCTCAGGCTAGGGAAACATTCCCAGAAACCATACCCTGCCGTCAAGCAGAGCGTTTTAGAGCAGAATCGAGCTCGATTCCTGACTAGCTTGCAGAGAAAAACGAGGCCTGGGAGTAGTAGCCGCTACAGTTTGACCCAATTTTGCTGCCGAAAAAAATTAAACTCATCCCTAGGGCACCGGTACAGTAGGGCTAAAAACCCGGTTTCTTCGTCGCGGCCCTAGCGGTAGGGTCTGTATTCTGGCCGAGAAGCCGGGCTTCTGAACCAGCGTTTTAGCGGGCGGCATCCTTGGGCAGAAACCGCTCTCTCAGTTGATTGGTCGACCACTGATACTCCACCTCAATGTGGGCCATCTTGCAGGTC
>JAIXUR010000374.1 GCA_027483425.1 Cyanobacteriota bacterium
AAGCGCCCACCGACCGCCAGCGTCCACCGCTAGAACAGCGAGATCTCGACAGCCCCGGCGATCGCACTCACCAGCACGGCGACCAGCACATAGCGGGCCGGTGTCACCGACGGCCTAGGCCGTTGGGCGCGACGTTGCAGCGCGCTATAGATATGGGGAGCCCCCAGTAGAAAAAAGAGAATCCCCAAAATGCTGACGGGGGAGGAAGGCTGACCCAGGTAGGAACCGCTCTGATTAGCTAGCATCGTCAATGTCCAAACTCATTAGGTACAAACGGCAGGCAGGAACGGGCCGGGATGCTGCAAGGGAGACGAAACGAACTCGTTACATTTCGCAATATCTCGCAACACTCCGTAACAATAGCCTGGCCGGTTTCCCGGCGACAAGAGTAATTATGCCCAGAGAAGAAAATTGCTCGTCCTAGGCCCGGCTGGATTCTTTAACCGTTAGAAAACCCGATGCTGGCCATTGTGTGGGAGGTTGAGAACAGTTGTTTTGGATACAGTTGCCATGGCCGCCATTACCGTTGAAGACCTGCAATACAAGACCTACCGGCTGTCCGATGACACCTCCCAGGTCAGCGTTGTGCCTGAGCGGGGTGGCATCGTCACCCGTTGGCAGATCCAGGGGCAGGACATCTTTTATCTAGAGGCTGAACGGTTTAAAGATCCGGCCCTCTCGGTGCGCGGGGGCATTCCCATTCTGTTTCCCATCTGTGGCAACCTGGCGAATGACAGCTATACCGTCGATGGCCAGCCCTATCAGCTGGTGCAGCATGGCTTTGCCCGCACGATGCCCTGGGTGGCGACCCAACAGTCTACGGACGATGGCGCTAGCCTCACGGTTACCCTCACAAGCACGGAAGCGACCCGCACGGGCTACCCCTTTGACTTTGAGCTGAACTATACCTACACCCTCAAGGGCAATACCCTGGAACTGCGCCAGCGCCACACGAACCGCTCCCAGACTCCCATGCCCTTTTCCACGGGCATTCATCCTTACTTTGCTGTGGCCGATAAGGGCCAGCTCACGGTTGAGCTGCCCTCCACCCAGTACCAGCTCAAGGACGATGCCACGGTGCATAGCTTTGGCGGGGCCTTTGACTTCGACCAGGAGGAGATCGACTTTTCGTTTATCAACCTGACCGGGCCAGCGGCCACGGTGATCGACGGCGATCGCCAGCTCAAGCTCACCGTTGGCTTTGACGCTCACTACTCCACTCTGCTGTTCTGGACGGTGAAGGGCAAAGACTTCTACTGCCTCGAACCCTGGACTGGCCCCCGCAATGCCATGAACACAGGCGACCACCTCTTGACGGTGGCCCCCGGCGAAACCCTAGAGACGGTCATTACCATGACCGCCGAGGTGGGTGCCGCCTAGGCCCCAGGGTTTGGCTATTATCCTTTCGGGGGGCTCGGGATGGCAAGCTGAAGACAGCATTACCCGGTTGCTATGCCCCCCATGCCCAAAATTCGATTGTCTTCCCCTCGCGCCGCTGGTCTCTGGCCGTGGATGATCGGTGCTGCCCTAGTCATGGGCATTGGCTTCCGGCTGTGGGGGATCGACCACAAGGTGTACTGGTTTGACGAGGTCTACACGACGTTTCGGGCGGCCGGGTACCGGGGGGCAGAGATCGAGCAGGCCCTCTTCCGAAACCAGCCCTTGGCCGCTCCCCAGCTCAGGCCGTATCAGCAGCTCAAGCCAGGCAGCACCGCCCTCGATACCCTGGGCAGTCTGGCCGTCGAAGACCCCCAGCACCCACCCCTGTATTTTTTACTGGCCCGAGGCTGGATGCAGTGCTTCGGCAGCTCTATTCTGGCCTCCAGAACGCTGCCGGTTTTAATCAGCCTGATTTCGCTGCCGCTGATGTACGGGCTAGGGATGGAACTATTTGGCCAGCGGTCAGTGGCCTGGCTGGCTACCGCCCTGCTGGCGCTCTCGCCGGTGGATATTTTATTTGCCCAGACGGCGCGGCAGTATAGCCTGCTCACGCTGTCGGTGATTGGCAGTAGCTGGCTCTTGCTGAGGGCCCTACGGCTCAACCGGCCTCGGGCCTGGCTGGGCTACGGGCTGGCCCTGGCCCTGGGGCTCTATGGCCATGTCTTTTTTGGGCTGAACTGGGTCAGCCAGGGGGTGTTTGTGGCTTGGCTGCGATCGCCTCGTCCGGTGTGGCCCGCGCGGCTGGGGTTTACGGTCGCTTCGGGGCTGGGGCTGCTGCTCTACAGTCCCTGGCTGGCGGTGCTGCTAACCCAGCGCGATCGCGGGTTAAGCACCACCAGCTGGGCCAGCGGACGGGCTGAGGCGCTCACCTATGTCAAATTCTGGGTGCTGAGTTTTACCTCCCTCGTGGTTGACTCCAACGCGGATGGGCCTGGGTTGTGGGTCTACTTGCCCCGCCTGCCGGTGCTGGTGCTGCTGGGCTACGGGTTTTGGGCGGTGATTAAAACCGCCACCCCGAGGCAAACCGCGTTTATCGTAACGGCGGGACTGGGGCCATTTTTGCTGCTGGTCGGCCCCGATCTGCTGCTGGGGGGGCACCGTTCTACCATTACCCGCTATGTGCTGGGGGCGTTTCCCGGTGTGCAGTTGGCCATGGCGTACGGGCTAGCGAGGCTGGCGGCCCAGCGGGTAAGGCTGGCCGCATGGGTCTGGGTGACCATTCTGGCGGCTAGTTTGACCTCTGGCTGGCTCAGCGCCAGGGCCGATACCTGGTGGGTCAAGGGGGTGAGCGCCGAAAATGGACGCATCGCCAGCTACCTGAATGGGGCCACAGCTCCCCTGGTGGTGACCGACCGGGGCGACAACTTTTTAAATAAAGGCAACCTGCTGTCGCTGGGGTATCGGCTGTCCCCTGGGGTGACGCTGCTGCCAGTGTCATGGCCCCCCGAGCCAGACCTGTTTACGACGGCTCTGGCAGCCCACCAGGGGGAACTGCTGGCCTATCGCCCCTCCAAGGACCTGCTTCAGGGGCTGGTGGCGGCAGGGTTTGAGCCCCGACAGAGCGACGTAGCAGGGGTGTGGAAGCTAGCTCAGCCGCCCCCCTAGAATGTCGGTACAGAAACCCGGTTTCTCGGCCAGAAGGCAAGTCATGTCGTTAGCTCAGCCACGAAGAAACCGGATTTTTAGCCATACTGTACCGGTGCTCTAGAGAGGAGCTGGGCTAAATGATCCGTCTCCGACTCCAAGGCCTGGGCTCCTGACTGTCC
>JAIXUR010000297.1 GCA_027483425.1 Cyanobacteriota bacterium
ATTAGGGTAGACCCGCAACGGCAGGAGTAGATGAGATAGAGATAAAAATGGCTCAGGCCGAGCGAGTGTCCCCCAGCCGCCAGAGCGTACTCGTCTGGCCACCGAGAATTCCCCCTGGAGAAACCCGTGGCCAAAAGTACTGTGATATTCTCAGGAGAACGGTGGCGCAAGGCCCGATGACGCTGAGTTTTAGGCTTTATTAACCCTATGAAGTTGTCTCGACGGTGGTTTAACCAGGCTTGCCTGGGGGTGGCGGTGGCACTGGTGGCAGCGGCCTGCGGGGGCGGGGGCGGCAGCGACAGCACGGTGAGCGTTGGCTCCAAAGACTTTACCGAGCAGCTGATTATTGGTGAAATGTATGCCCTCATGCTCGAAGAAAACGGCTTTACCGTAGAGCGCAAGCTGAATTTGGGCGGCACCCCCGTGGCCCAAGCGGCCATTGAAAGCGGCGAAATAGACCTCTACCCCGAGTACACGGGTACGGCGCTGCTGACGGTGCTCAAGCTGCCGGTGGGTGGTGACCAGCAGGCCGTCTACGAGACCGTTAAGCAGGCCTACCAGGAGCAATTTAGTCTGGTGTGGCTCGACCCTTCCCCCATGAACAACACCCAGGCCCTGGCAATGACCGAGGAGCGGGCCGAAGCCCTCGACATTCGCACCATCTCTGACTTTGCGGCCCAGGCCAGCACCCTAACGCTGATCGGCCCGCCCGAGTTTGAGATCCGCGAAGATGGTCTACCGGGGCTGCAAGCGGCCTACGGCAATTTTTCGCTGAAGGGCTACAAAGCTGTGGATCCGGGTCTGCGCTACAAGGGGCTCGTGGATGGCGAAGCCGACGTAGCGGTGGCCTTTGGCACCGATGGCGAGATCGACGCCTTTAATCTGGTCGTCCTAGAAGACGATCAGGGATTGTTTCCGCCCTACCAGGTTGCGCCGATTGTGAGCCAGGCGGCGCTGGACGAAAACCCTGGCATTGCCGAAGCCCTCAACCAGCTGTCGCCCCTGCTCAACGATGGCGTCATGCGGGAGCTGAACTACGAAGTGAGCGGCAACCAGCGCGAGCCCGCCGAGGTGGCGCGGGAGTTTTTGGTCAACGCGGGCCTGGTGGCGGAGTAGCCCATTGCGGAGTAGTCCCCTGAAGAAAAGCCCCCTGGAGAGAAGACCCCGAGAGAGTAGCCCATGAGTACCCTTCAGTTTGAAGATGTCTCGCTGCGGTTTGCTGGGGGCGAGCGACCAGCGGTGAATCGGGTGACCTGTCAGGTCAACTCGGGGGAAATTGTGGTGATTTTGGGGCCGTCGGGCTGCGGCAAAACCACGCTGCTGAAGATGGTGAACCGCCTCTACGAACCCACCGAGGGCGCTATCTTTCTGGATGGGGTGAATATTCGCCAGCGGGCGGCAACTCAGCTGCGCCAGCAGATTGGCTACGTGATCCAGCAGTCGGGGCTGTTTCCGCACATGACGGTGGCCGACAATGTGGCGGTGGTGCCCCGGCTGCTGGGCTGGCCCAAACCGCAGATTCAGGCCCGCATTGACGAGTTGTTGGCCCTGGTTAGGCTACCGCCGGGGGAATTTCGCGATCGCTATCCGGCCCAGCTCTCGGGGGGGCAGCAGCAGCGGGTGGGTATTGCTCGGGCGCTGGCGGGTAACCCCGGCATTATGCTGATGGATGAGCCCTTTGGGGCGATCGATGCGATCACCCGCACGGCCTTGCAGGATGAGATTTTGCGCCTTCAGGGCCAGCTCAAGAAGACGATTCTTTTTGTCTCCCACGATGTGGAAGAGGCCCTGCGCCTGGCCGATCGCATTCTCGTCATGCGCCTGGGGGAAGTGGTGCAGTTTGACACGCCCTTTAACCTGCTGACCCAGCCCGCCGATGACTTTGTCTATACCCTGCTGGGGGCCGATGACATGGTGCGCCAGCTGGGTCTGCTGCGGGTGGCCTCGGCGATGATGGCGCTGCCACCCAACTACAGCAATGGCCACAACCCCACCCTATCCCACTGCGATAGCCTGCGCGATGCCCTGTCGCTGATTTTGCGCACGGGGGCCCCGGCCCTGACGGTGCTGAAGGAGGGTGACCCAGTGGGCCTTCTGACCCTAGACCACATTCGCCAGTCGGCAGTGGTGAGGGAGGGCAGCCCCCAGTGAGCTACCTGATCAGCCACCCCGGTGATGTTCTGACGCTGCTGCTGCAACACCTGCGGATGACGGGAATTGCCCTGGGGGTGGCGATCGCCCTCTCTGTCCCTCTGGCTCTGCTGGTCACCCGCCTGCGCTGGCTGGCGGTTCCTGTCCTGGGCGGCCTGGGGGTGCTCTACACCATTCCTAGTTTGGCGCTGATTATTTTTTTGGTGCCGCTGTTTGGCCTCAATGCCACCTCGGTGATTGTGGCCATGGTGCTCTACACCCAGGTGATTTTGGTGCGCAACCTGACGGTGGGTCTGGCGGGCATTAACCCCGCCGTGCTAGAGGCGGCGCGGGGCATGGGAATGACTGTGGCCCAGCGGTGGTGGCGGGTGCAGGTGCCCCTGGTGCTGCCGGTGTTTTTGGCCGGGGTGCGGATTGCGGCGGTGGTGGCGATCGCGATCGCCACCATTGGAGCCAAGTTTAATGCTGGGGGGCTGGGCAAGCTGCTGTTTGATGGCATTCAAACCAACCGCTACGACAAAATCGTGGCTGGGTCGATGGCCGTTGCTGCGCTGGCTTTGACGATTAATGGGCTGCTGCTGGCACTAGAGTACTACGCCCAACCCCAGCGACGATGGCAGAAAGAAACGTGAGCCAGCTACTCAGTTATGGGGAATGAGAAGGCTATTCGTATAATTGTCCTCCCATGGTGGATTATACGAATAGTGTTGTTTCAGCTAACCGGACGGCGATCGCCTTTGCAATTCAGCCGATAATCTATGATTTGTTCCAGTTGGCACTAGTCTGTTAGGCGGTGATGGGTAAAATGGTTGGAGTGCAATTACTTCAGAGCCATCAATCTTCCCCTGAGCATACCAGTGCCCTGACTGCATAGGGAATACTTCTTTTTAATCACCGCAAGTCATCAGGACGTGGGCTATGGCTTCAGATATTTCCTCAACTCAAGCAAAACCCCAGAACAATAAGATCCCACTTCGATTAGTTCTGATCGGCCCATTTCTCCTTCAGATCTTTGCGGCAGTTGGACTCACAGGTTATTTCTCACTCCGAAATGGAGAGCAGGCGGTCAATGATCTGGCAAATCAATTAGGAATAGAAATTGATAATCGCATTAATCAAAACCTCAATACATTTCTAACAACACCGCATCAAATTAATCAACTAAATGCTTCTGCCCTTGAACTCAATCAAATTAAACTGAATGATTTATCAGGGTTGGAACGCCATTTTTGGCACCAGATGCAGGCCTTTCCCCAGGTGACTCAAATTAGTGTGGGCACTGAAGCCAGAGAATTTGTTGCGGTAGATCGGCTGGAAGATAAATCACTGGTGATTCGTACATCGGGCCAGGATTCGAACTATACCCTCAATGCCTATGCCACCGATAAGACGGGAGCCAGAGGGGAATTAATTCAATCAAGACAAAATTATGATCCTCGGACGCGCCCCTGGTATGAAGACGGCAAAACTGCCAACCAGCCCACCTGGAGTGAAATCTTTCCCCATTTCTTTTATCCTACGCTGCTGCTTCCTGCTAGCCAGCCTGTTTATGACGTGTCAGGCAAGCTCCAAGGAGTTCTCTTTATCAACATTCAGCTTTCGTTGGTGAGTGAGTTTTTGCAATCGCTTGATATTGGACAAACAGGACAATCATTTATCATCGAACGATCGGGCGCATTAGTGGCCACCTCAACCTCAGAACTCCCCTATATCAAAAACAATGACAAAACTGAACGCCTAGCAGCTGTGGATAGCCAAGATCCGGTCACTCAGGCAGTGGCCAAATCTCTTCTGACTCAATTTGGCGATTTCCAGCAGATTAATCAACCTCAATCGCTCAGCATGGATATCCATGGTAGTCGTCAATTTGTTCAGGTCAGGCCTTTAAAAGATAGTCGTGGACTCGATTGGTTGGTGGTTGTGACTGTCCCAGAGTCAGACTTTATGGCGCGTATTGACGCCAACACCCGCACCACCATTTTGCTATGCCTGAGTGCATTGGCGATCGCATCCGTGCTTGGTTTATATACCTCTCGTTGGATCACAGGTCCGATTCTGCAACTCAACCAAGCCGCTAAGCTGATTGCCGATGGCAAGCTCGATCAACACGTTGCTTCTTCCAATGTTAATGAGTTGGCAGTTTTAGAAGAGTCATTTAACCGCATGGCAAAACAGCTCAAATCATCCTTTGAATATCTAGAAGAACGCGTAGAAGAACGTACGGTTGAATTACAAAAAGCCAAGCGAGTTGCTGACATGGCTAATCAGGCAAAGAGTGAATTTTTGGCAAACATAAGTCATGAATTGAGAACTCCTCTAAATGGCATTCTTGGCTATGCTCAGATCCTTCAGCGCTCTGAGGAACTGGCTGACAAAGAACGTAGAGGAGCTAGAATCATTGAGCAATGCGGTTCTCACCTGCTCACACTCATCAACGACATCCTCGACCTTGCCAAAATCGAAGCTCGCAAACTCGAGCTCTCGGTCAGCGAGTTTCATTTCCCCTCTTTCCTGCAAAGTGTAGCAGAAATCTGTCGCGTTCGAGCGGAGCAAAAAGGCATTAACTTCATCTGTCAAGTCGATACAACTTTGCCGATGGGCATTCAAGCTGATGAAAAGCGGTTAAGCCAAGTGCTGATTAACTTACTAGGAAATGCGATTAAATTCACTGATCAGGGCAGTGTGACCTTGATGGTGGAGCAATTGGCAACGGATGATTTAACGGCCAAGGTACGCTTCTCAGTGAACGATACAGGCGTTGGCATGACGACCGAGCAAGTCTCGAAAATCTTTCTGCCGTTTGAACAGGTGGGCGACATCAAAAAGCAGACTGAAGGAACAGGATTGGGATTAGCAATCAGCCAAAAAATCGTGGAATTAATGGGCAGTAAAATTGAAGTAAAAAGCGAAATAGGCAAAGGTAGCACCTTCTGGTTTGAGATAGCATTCCCCGAAGCTCGAGATTGGGCGATCGCCGCCAGCCATCTCAACGAGGGTATAATTGTGGGCTACCAAGGCGAAAAACGTAAAGTCTTGGTCGTAGACGATCGCTGGGAAAATTGTTCGGTGATTGTGAGTTTATTGGAACCCCTGGGCTTTGAAGTTATTGAAGCCAATGATGGACAGGAAGGCTGGGAGAAAGCGATCGCTCACTCACCCGATCTCATCATCACTGATTTAATGATGCCTGGGATGGATGGCTATCAACTGCTTAAACTAATCCAAGAGTCGGAGCAATTGAAAGACGTGGTGGCGATCGCGTCTTCCGCGAGTGTGTTTGAAAGTAACCAGCAAGAAGCGATCGATGCCGGAGCCACTGTATTTCTCCCCAAGCCCGTCCAAGCTGATCTGTTGCTACAAATCTTGCAACAGCAACTCAACCTAGAATGGGTATACGAACAAACAAAAATAATGCCATCCGCAATTATTTCGGATGCCATATACCCCGTTGAAGTCATTCCCCCATCCCCTGAAATATTACAGAAATTGCACCGGTTGCTACGAGAAGCAGACACGCAAGCGATCGAAGTTATTGCTGCACAGCTCTCGACATCAGATGCAACATTAGTGCCCTTTGCCCAACAGGTTGCACATTTAGCCAGCAATTTCCAATTCAGTCAATTACAAACACTGATTGAAAGCTATCTATAGCCGTTCTCAATTGGGTTAGGTACACAACAGCCGAGTTCTAGAACCCTCCAATTTCTGGCTGTCTAAGTTCCACTCTGTACCCCCCCTACTAAAAGGAGCAAGAGGGATCTCCATAATGTACTTTACCCGCGTGGAATCCGCCATAGTAACGCTCTTTGTTATGTCGACTATTTAACGCCATAGTCTGAGACCCACGGATTAAGCTTAAACTCATGGGTGAGATAGTCGATAAAACAACGCACTTTTGCTGAGACAAATCGTCCCCGCCGGTAGACCGCGTGAATGGGCAGCGGGACGGGCTCATACTCCTTGAGAATGACGCTGAGAGCGTCGGAGGTGAGAAGTTCACCAAACAGCCAAACGGGACAAACGGCAATCCCGATGCCCGCCAAGACGGCTTCACGAATGGCGGTAGAATTATCAATCTGGAGATTGCCGTTGACCGTGACCTGGGTGGTGCCACCTGTCGGTCGTTGAAAGTGCCACTCGTTGCCCGTGGCCAGGCGAGTGTACACAATACAGTTGTGCTCGACCAAGGCTTCTGGGGTTTGAGGTTCTGGACGATCGCTAAAATAGGCTGTAGCGGCCACCGTGACACGCCGGGTGATGCCAATGCGGTGAATGATCAGCCCTGGATCATTCACCTGCCCGATCCGCAGGGCCAGATCGGTGCCCTCTTCGACCAAGTCCACAAAGCGATCGCTCAGGGTCAGATCGAGCCGGATATCGGGGTAGCGCTCCAGAAACCCCGGCAGACAAGGCATGACCTGGTGCTGCCCAAACGCCACAGGGCAGCTGACCCGCAAAATGCCCACGGGTTTTTGGCGTTGCCCAACGCTAGCTTCAGCCGCCGCCGCCGCATCCAACAGGTCCTGGCAATGCTGAAAGAATCGTTCCCCCGCCTGGGTCAATTGCAGCTTGCGGGTGGAGCGGGTCAAGAGCTGCACATCCAGATAATCTTCCAAAGCGGCAATGTGCTTACTGATGGTGGGCTGGGTGGTGTCGCGTTCACGGGCGACGGCAGAAAAGCTCCCCGTTTCCACGACCCGCACAAAACTCTGCATGCAGTCCAGGCGATCCATAGCTTCAGCTATTCTAAATGCGAATAAATCATATTCTATTTTCCCATCTTCTCAATCAAATTGAAATGAATCAAGATAGGAGCTATGGAAAGCAAGACGGCCCAACCCTAAACGGCACCAGGCTTTCCGGCAAAAGTTTTCATCCTTAATCCAGGAGATTGTTATGAACGTTCAGGAATCCGTTGCTTTCGTTACCGGTGCCAATCGCGGCATTGGCCAAGCCTACGTCGAGGCCCTAGTGCAAGCGGGTGCCCGCCGCATCTATGTCGCGGCTCGCAGCACCGATACCCTCAAGGACGTGGTGGCGATCGCCCCCGATCGCATTATTCCCATCGCCTTAGATGTGACCAATCTGGATCAAGTGACAGCGGCGGCCCAGGCGGCCCAGGATGTCACCCTGTTAATTAACAACGCGGGTGTTTTAGGCTCTGGGGGCTTATTTACCTCCACCAGTGTAGAAACCGCTCAGTGGGAGATGACGACCAATTACTTCGGTACGCTCTCGATGGTTCGCGCCTTTGCGCCAATTTTGCAGGGCAATGGTGGCGGGGCCATTATCAACATGATGTCGGTAGTATCGGTGGCGAATGCGCCGGTCTTTAGTTCCTACAGTGCCTCCAAAGCGGCACTGCATTCCCTCACCCAAGGGATTCGGGCTGAATTGGCCGCCCAGGGAACCCAGGTGATTGGCGTCTACCCCGGCCCCGTCGATACGGCCATGGCCGAGGGCATACCGATGGATAAAATTGCCCCGATCGAAGTGGCTAAGCAGGCTTTACAGGCGGCTGAGATCGGCCTGGATG
>JAIXUR010000369.1 GCA_027483425.1 Cyanobacteriota bacterium
CAACATCTACGAGTAGGGGCAAACGGTTGTTTGCTGCTTAACTTCGTGCAACGGGGCTCGCTATGGCGAGCCCCGTTGCACGAAGTAAGGCTAAATCTACTGCTGAGACACCGACTCTGGCTGAGATAGCTCGGTCAGCATCATTTGAATAAAGCTAGAGGCAACATCCGCCGACTGCTCGTGGGAGGCAAACACAATGGCCAGACTGCTGGCCTCTCCAGCCTCGTAGCACAGCACACGAAAGGAGCCATCCTCAAAGTAGCCAGTACGGTCAATACTGCCCTGATCAGACTCGACCCCTAGGGTGGTAATTAGCTGCTCGGCCCGCGCCAGGCAGCCGTCCACATCGGTATTTAAAAGTTGGTCACCGCTGGCAATTTCGGGCCGGGCCATCGCGGGCTGAGAGATCGATACCAGGCCCAGGCTCACCAGGGCGATCGCATATAGATGCCGTTTCATAATAGTTAGGGCTAAGTTCAGGACAAATGCCTTGATCCGGGGGGATGCCAGGCCACTGGCTAGACCAGTGAGTAAGGGATAGACCTGTTTGCCAGGCCTGTTTAGTTATTACAGCGGGCCGCCAAGATTTCCGGATTCCCCCCTAAGAGGTTGGTTGAAACGCCAAAGAGCGTCTCAGGTTATACCTAGGTTGTAGGCTTAGGGCGAATGCCATTCGCCCCTACGGATTGGCCTTTTTGTAATCGGGGTTATATGACTCGGATTTGGTATAAAACAAAAAAGCGCCAGAGCTAGCTCTGGCGCTTGGGGTGTTGAGGAGTGAACGATTAATAATTAATTTAAGGGTCGAGTATGTCGCTGAGGTAGCCTGGGTATGTCAACCCTGTGACAGTTTGCACCGTGAATGATCTAAGGTGAGCGTTCCAGACACCTGAGACCAGAACCTGACCCTGCCCTTCTACCCTGCCCTAAACCCCTCTGTGACCCAGCCCGACGCCCTCCGCGCCTTACTCAGCGCCGTTTCCCAGGGGCAACTCAGCCCCGAGGCCGCCCTTGACCAGCTCAAGTACCTCGACTTTGAACCCGTCGATGATTTTGCCAAGGTTGACCACCACCGCACCCTCCGCACGGGCTTTCCCGAAGTGATTTGGGGGCCAGGCAAAACCCCTCACCACATTGTGCAGATCATGCGCAGCCTCCACCAGCACAACCCCGTGGTTATGGCTACCCGCATAGAGCCCGAGGTCTTTGCCCAGGTGCGGCAGCAAATTCCCGGGGTGCTGTACTACGACATGGCCCGGATCTGTGCCCTAGTACCGCTCAACTGGTCAGCCCAGCATCCCGGCACCATTGGAGTGCTTACGGCGGGCACCGCTGACCTACCGGTGGCCGAAGAAGCCGCCGTTACCGCTGAGCTGTGCGGGTTTGCGGTCAAGCGCCTGTGGGATGTGGGGGTAGCCGGACTGCACCGATTGCTGCGCCACCGCCAGCTGATTCGCGATGTGGAGGTGCTGATCGTCGTGGCGGGCATGGAGGGAGCCTTGCCCAGCGTGGTAGCCGGTCTAGCCGACTGCCCCATCATCGCCGTACCCACCAGCATTGGCTACGGAGCCAGCTTCAATGGCCTCTCCGCCCTGCTGACCATGCTCAATTCCTGCGCCACAGGGGTTGGCGTCGTCAATATCGACAACGGCTTTGGGGCGGCGATGCTGGCAGGGCAAATTTTGCGCACTGGAGAGCGCCTAAAAGATAAGGGATTGGATGGCTAGGGCTGAGGGAGCGTAAACGCTCCCTCAGCCCTACCCCTTTACCTCAAATCAGAGGGCATAGCGGCAGGTTTGACTGCGATCGCCTGGTCGCGGCCATCGCGGTGAATGTCAAGGTTGAGGGTATCGCCCAGTTTGGTGGCTTCGACCTTAGCCTGCACATCGGGCGGGCTTTCCACAGCCACGCCCTCAATCGCGCGGATCACATCCCCCACCTCTAGCCCAGCCTCCTGGGCGGGGCTGTTGGCCATGATGCCGACAATCAGCACACCGGGTTCATCGTTGTCGAGTTTGAGGTTAAGCTGCTGCTCTTCGTTGATGCGCTCCACCATCTCCACCGACAGCTCGACCATTTGAATACCCAGGTAGGGGTGCTGCACCTGGCCCGTGGCAAAGAGCTGATCGGCAATGCGCTTGGCGGTTTCGATCGGAATGGCAAACCCCAGGCCCTGGGCATTGGCGCGAATGGCCGTATTCATGCCGATGACCTCGCCCCGGTCGTTGAGCAGGGGGCCACCGGAGTTGCCGGGGTTGATGGCGGCATCGGTCTGGATGAACTGCACCCGCTTGTCGGGAATCCCCACCTGGTTGCTGCTGCGTCCCAGGGCACTGATGATGCCAGCGGTGACGGTGTTGTCGAGGCCGAGGGGGTTGCCAATGGCGATCGCCCACTGGCCAGGGGCCAGGTTTTGGGTACTGCCGAGCTGCACAGCGGGCAGGTCAGTTGCGTCAATTTTCACGACCGCCACATCGGTGACCGAGTCTACCCCGACGACTTCACCTTCAAATTCACGCCCATCGCGGAGGGTAACCTGCACGGTTTTGGCCCCCTCAACCACGTGGGCGTTGGTGAGAATCTGACCACTGGTGCTGAGAATAAACCCTGACCCGGTGCCCTGTTCTAGGCGATCGGGCAGGTCGGGATGGGGCATGTCTTCTTCATTTTCGAAGAAGCGGCGAAAGAAGGGATTGTTAAAGGCCTCGGGAGACATTTCGGACACCGTGCGCTCGGCGTCAATGCGCACCACTGCCGGGCCAACCCGCTCTACAGCCAGGGCAATAAAGTTTTGGCTAGCCGCCGCCATCGGGCCGGTAGCCAGGGGGTTGGGGGCCGCTTCAGCCACCGCGGTCAACGAGGCCTTCACCGCTGAGGATGACTCCGCCGTGGTGACCTCCACCTCCGGTGAGCCCGCTTGGGACACGTAATAATGACCGGCCCAGCCCACACCGC
>JAIXUR010000028.1 GCA_027483425.1 Cyanobacteriota bacterium
CGCCAACACCCCAGAGGAGGTTCCAGACGACACCGATCTGCTCTCCTTCCAAAACCGCTATACCAACGGGCTGATCTTTCCGGTACTGATGGTACTGGGGATGCTGATGAATGCCCTGCCGATCGTGAACGGGCTTCTGTTTGGCGTCAAGATTTGGTTTCACGAGTTTGGCCATGCCACCATCGCCTGGCTGGCGGGGCGGCAGGCACTGCCCTTACCCATCGGGTGGACCAGCTACAACCCCCAGCGATCGCTCTTTGTCTACCTCGGCCTTCTCACCCTGCTGGGCCTGCTGTTTTGGGCGGGGCGGCGCGAGGGCAAACGCTGGCCCATGGTGCTGGCGGTTATCCTGGCTGGGGTGCAGTTTGTGTTTACCTGGTTGCTGTCCGCCAATACCTTCACCCTACTGTTTTCCTTTGGCGGCATCGGTGGCGAAATCTACCTGGCGGCCCTGCTGATCGTGGGCTTTTACTTCCCCCTACCCGAGTACTTTCGGTGGGATTTTTACCGCTTCCCGGTGGTGCTAGGGGCGGCCTTCTGCTTTTGGGGTCAGCTGTGGCTGTGGCAACAAATTCCTCGCGGCAAGGCGTCGATTCCCTTTGGCTCGATGTGGGGTGAGGCTGAGCAGGGCGATATGAACCAGCTGGTCAACACCTACGGCTGGACGCCGGGGGATATTATGGGCACCTACGGCGCGATCGCCCATCTGTGTTTGTTTGCGATCGTCGCTGTCTATGGCTACACCCTCTTTCGCCAGCACCGTGAGACTTTCATGGCCTTGGGAAAACAATGGTTGCCCTAGATCATGCCTCCAGTGCTTGCTCAAACTCCCGCAGGGCAAGGCTCGAACCAACTTGCCAGGCCCGCTTCACATAGACCGGGAGCAGGTCCACTATAGGAATATCGGGGAAAATTTGGCTCTCGTCCTGTTCTACATAGCGACCTGCAACAAAACGATAAATGGCTAATCGACCTGCCTTATAAATCCACACTTCAGGGACAGCGAAGGGCAGGTAGTCTTCGATGCGGGTGATAGAGGTGAGGTCGGTTTCGAGGACCAGATCGGGCGGTGGATCGATGTCTAGATCTAATCGGGGCTTACCCAGGACCACCTGCCAATTTTGAATGTAGAAAGAGGCATCGGGCTCCACCCCCGGCACACCGCGTTTGCGCAGGGTCATGACGCCGTAGCCTTGCCAGTCTTGGCCCGTCTTGCGCAGCAGCACCTTAACCAAATCAGACAGGCTATCGGCCTGGTTGCCGTGTTCAGGGAGGGGGGCCATAAGCAGAATGTGATTGTCCCGAAACCGCACGCGCACAGCTGCTCGATCGCCCAACCGATCGAGCAGCGCCTCATATTCCGCAAAGGTCGCCGGAAACTCGACCCGGGTACCAGCGGGTAGATCGAGGCTGTCGGGGGTGATGGTTGGCAGCATGGGGCCAGTGGCGATTTGGGGTTGGTGATTTTGGATTTTGGCTGAGGTGTTCCGATGCGATCGTAGATCGTTAGACCTAGCGATGCCACTCGGTCACACCGCCGGGTTTGTCGATCAGGGTAATGCCTTCCGCCTGGAGCAGGTCGCGGAGGCGATCGCTCTCCGCAAAATTCTTCGCCGCCCTGGCCTCCCGCCGCTGGGTCAACCAGGCCTCGATCGCCGCATCGGACAGACCGCCCTCGGTGACGGTCTCGGGCTTGGCCTCGAGCCCCAGCACCTGGGCCAGGCACACCAGGGTCTGCCACTGCTGGCGCAGGGTAGCGCTGTCGGTGTCGGTTTTGCCCGTGTGGGTGATCAGGTTGCCCGCCCGGCGCAGATCCTTGGCCAGGTCAAACAGCACGGCTAAGCCGCCAGCGGTATTAAAGTCGTCATCCATGGCGGTTTGAAAGGCCTGGACGGGGGCGCTCTCCCGATCGATGCGCATGGCCGTGGGGTCGCCAAAGGCGGCATCGGCGACATCGACCCAGCCCAGTTGGGGGCCAAACTGGTACCCAAACACCAGGCCATCGGTCAGCGTATGCCAGCTAGTTTGGGCCGCCGCGATCGCCTCATCGGTAAAGTCCACCGGCTTGCGGTAGTTGCCCTGGAGCAAAAACAGCCGTACCGCCATGGGGTTGGGGGCGTTGGGAGCATCCAGTAGGTCGCGAATGGTGGTGAAGTTGCCGAGGGACTTCGACATCTTCTCGCCGCCCACATTCACCATGCCGTTGTGCATCCAGTAGCGGGAGAGGGGATGACCAGTGGCCGCCTCCGACTGGGCAATCTCGTTTTCGTGGTGGGGAAAGACCAGGTCACTGCCGCCCACATGGATGTCAATGGTGTCGCCCAGGCGATCGCGGATCATCGCCGAGCACTCAATGTGCCAGCCCGGTCGCCCCGGCCCCCAGGGTGACTCCCAAAACGGCTCGCCCTCCTTAGCACCCTTCCACAGGGCAAAGTCGAAGGGGTCTTGTTTGATGGCCTCTTCCGCCGCGACTCGACCGCTGGCCCCGGCCTGCATGTCGTCCAGCTTGCGGCCCGAGAGCTTGCCGTAGCCCTCAAACTTGCGCACGGCGTAGTACACATCCCCCTGGGCGGGGTAAGCGTAGCCCTTGTCTTCTAGTTCGCCGATCAGCCGCTGAATGCCGTCCAGAGTCTTCGTAGCG
>JAIXUR010000528.1 GCA_027483425.1 Cyanobacteriota bacterium
TAGCAGCCCACTCGACACCCTGATGGAAGTCCGAAGACTGACTCATACCAAATCCGAGTCATACAACCCCGCCTCGAAACCGATACCTTGTAGGGAGCATTGCAGTACAATGCCCCTACAAACCGGGGGTATACAGATAGGATTTGGTCTGACTCCTGACTCCTGACTCCTGACTCCTGCCCCAATCAACGCTTCCCGGCTGAAGCCGATCCCCCCTAGTAATAGTTACCCACCTTCCGATGGTGCACGGCGGTCTGGCCATCGGGGTCAGACACCTTGCCGTCTTGCACCGTGCAGTACACAATCCAGTGGTCGCTCACCTCCATGCGGGTGGTAACGGTGCACTCCACGTAGGCCAGGGCATCGGCCAGCAGGGGCGAGCCATTGCTGGCGGGTCGAGTGCGCACGCCTGCGAAGCGGTCGGCCCCTGGGGCAAACCGCTTCAAAAAGTGCTTCATCAGCCCCAGGTGATTGCCCTCTTCCAGAATGTTGAGCACAAAGGTGTCGCCCACCTGCATCAGCGACTCAATAGCCCGATCCTTGGCTACAGCCACCGTGAAGCCCAGGGGCTGGAAGCTAGCCTGGGACACCCAGGAGGCCAGCATAGCGCTGGAGAGCTCACCCTTTTGGGCCGTAATAATATAGAGTCCGCTGCTGATGCGACCCAGGGCCTTTTGGAGATCGGCATCGAGGGACTTGAGACTTTTCAGCTTGCCCGCCTGGGCCAAGCCCTGACCCAGGTCGGTGCCCGCCTCTTCGCAAAACTGGTAGAGCCCCTCGGTAGGCGTGTCTTTAATGCGGATGGGGGCGAAGGCTTGAATCAAAGACAGGTCTTGGAATTTATTGGCCAGGGGATCCACGGGCTCGTCGTCGCCGCCGTAGGACTCGAACAGGCCCACGGTTTGCTTGCCGTGCACCGCCGCCAGAATGGTGCCCAGGGTGGCCTGGGTTTCCTGAGCCCCCGACCCAGAGGCCGGGGGCATGCCGATCACGAGCCCCTTAGCCCGGCTCACCAGTTCCGTCACCTCCTGGGGATCGGCGGATCGCATGTCCATCATTTCGACGGCTACGCCGGTTTTGGTAATGCCCCGGGCGAGGGATTGGGAAATGCGATCGCTAAACCCGTAGTCCGACACGTAGAACACCGCTACCAAATCCTCGGCCTTGGCCTTCTCCTGACTCCAACGCTGGTAACGCCCGGTGAGCTCTACCACGTTGTAGCGCAGCAGCGGGCCGTGGCCCGTGGCCACCATGGCCACCGGAGGCAGCGCCTCCATGCGCTTCATGGCCCCCAGCACCGACCGGGCGTTGGGAGCCATCAGACACTCGTAGTAAAAGCGAAAATCGGGGGAAATAACCTCTAAATCTTCGTCGTAGGTGGCGTCGCTGCAAAAGTGCAGGCCGAAGGCGTCGCAGGTAAACAGCACGCCAGTTTTGTGGTCATAGGTAAAGATCGTGTCGGGCCAGTGCAGATTGGGCGCGCTGACAAACTCCAGAAGGTGGCCGTTGCCCAGATCGAGGGTGTCGCCATTTTTCACGATCAGCCGCTCAAAGGGGCAGTGCACCAGATCTTCGAGGAAGGCGATCGCCACCTTAGCGCCCACCACGATGGCCTGGGGGGCTAGCGCTAGCACGTCGCGAACCAGGCCACTGTGGTCGGGCTCGGTGTGGCTAATTACCAGGTAGTCGATCGTTTTGGGGTCAATTTGGCCGGTTAGGGTCTGTAGATACAGCTCCCGAAACTTGGCGTGGGAGGTATCGACCAAGGCCACCTTCTCGCCGCGCACTATAAAGGAGTTGTAGGTGGTGCCGTTTTGGAGGCCAAACTCGATGTCAAAGCGATCGCGATCCCAGTCGAGGGAGCGTATGGTTGTGGTGTCGTCAGCTACCCCTTCGACCTGAATGGTGAGGCGCTTCTGAACGGTGTCTGGTGCAGCTACAACCATGGATAACCTCCTAAAAAATTGAGGAATATGGGCTTGAACCCGATCCCTGGACTGCGTGAAGACCTATGGGATCAAGCTGGCGCGATCGAAACGTTTCTTAATATCCACATTCTCGCTTTAAACCGGGAGGCTAAGGATCAAAATCTCTGATGGCTTTGATGACGATCAGTAACCATTGGCAATGGAAATGATAGATTTTGAGTACGCTTAGGGGATTTCCGAGAAAGAAGATACCCCCGGTAGGGGCGCAGAGCGCCCTGGCCAGGAATCAAAATTCTTCGGTATTTTTGTTGCCAGAATTGTCCTTAACCTCCCCTAGGCAGGCTTAGTCTACCACCGCCATTCACCCCGTTTTCCCATGCTACCCCTCTCTGGAGCCCTGGTGCCTGAACCCACCGCCGACGGGTCAATGACGCTATTCTCCACTGACTTTGGCGAATGGTTTCACAGTCGCGAGGGAGCCTACGCCGAAGCGATCACCACCTACGTGGAGGCCACCGACCTGGCCACCCTAGCCCAGGCTCCGACCCTAGCCCTGTTGGATGTGTGCTACGGCTTGGGCTACAACACCGCCGCGGCCCTGTCTACCATTACCCAGGTCAATCCCCACTGCCAGGTGCACCTGATGGCCCTGGAGTTAGACCCCAGAGTGCCCCGTCAAGCCGTCGATGCCAACCTGATCAACGGGTGGCCCACTGCTATTCAGACCTGCCTGGCGGAGCTGGCCACCGCTGGACAGGCCCATCGCCCCTGGCTGCAAGCTACTCTGCTGTGGGGTGATGCGCGGCAGCGAATTCAGAGCTTAGAACAGTCAGGCTTCCAGGCCGATGTGATCTTCTTCGATCCGTTTTCGCCGCCCCACTGCCCGGAGCTGTGGACGGTGGAGTTTATTCAGCAGGTGGCTCGCTGCCTGAAGCCGTCGGGAAAACTCGTCACATATTCCTGCGCGGCGGCGGCGCGAACAGCCTTTCAACTGGCGGGGCTGTCGATTGGCCCGGTCAAGGCGGCGGGGCGACGCTGGCCGGGTACCCTGGCCCAGATCAACTCTGAAGGATTGGCACCGTTGTCCCTCCAAGCCCAAGAGCATCTGCTCACCCGGGCGGCGGTGCCCTACCGAGACCTTACCCTGGCCGACCGGGCTGAGACCATTCGCCAACGCCGCCAGCAGGAGCAAATGACCTCGCCGTTAGAGCCAACGTCGCGGTGGCGTCAGCGGTGGCTGCCCCCGCAGAAAAAAGATCCCCTGGCTAAGACCGAGCCTATCCGATCAAGCCCACTCAGTTAGTCAACGGGTACCCTGAGCGCGCCTTTGGAACGCTGGCCGCCCCAGAAGGAATTCTATCAAGACCCTAAGTACGATTGAATCCTTCGATTTTGTAACCCGGTTATCTTTTTTCTGTAACAAGTTGCTTTACTGTAGCTTTATAAATTTCCTGATTACGTCACCTGAGTTGATTGCCAGTCGTCTCTAGAGTGACATGAGTTTCTTAAATTAGTAGCCAGATTATTGTGGTAGTGTCGTAAACATTCCTGATTACTTGACTGGCGATTTGGTCAGGCATCTTAACTTTTTAAGTATATCTGCCTTTGACTTTGGCAGCGAGGTTCTGTAAACCACCTCCATAGCTATTCCTGATTACGCCACTGGAACTGTACCGAACACTAGACGTTTAAGGCGTCCACCCACTGCCTCGACCGGATGGTTTTTAGTTATTGAGGTTCAGTTAATCTGCTTAGAGCTTGTTTGAAAAGCCTGAGATAGGTAGTGCTGAGCCTGCGAAAGTGGTTCAATTTGGCTTATTTCTCAGGATATTGACCGCAGCCGTTGGGCGCATAGTCCCAGGCGGTACATTTTCTCAACATCCGCTTAGATTTTTCCTAGGGTAGGGACTAGTTAGGGTGCGCTCGCCCGATCAATATTTCCTCGGTCGCCCCGGTATCTGGGTTTTACCCTAACCAAGTCTGAGTCTAGTGTCTACCTGAGATAAATAACGTTTAGATGCACGCGCAGGGAATTCGAATACCATGGATGAGCCGCAAAAACTCGCTTTGATCGTTCAATCTAACCGTTTGCAAGGGCTGATGTGGCAAGCTCTGCTGAAATCTCAAAAACTAGCGGTTATTTTGGAACCGGCCACCGGTGATTTGGCCGACTGTATTAGCCAGATCGCCACCGCTGGATTAACGCTCCCCGATATCATCGTGCTGGATGCCGAAGCGGCAGAGCTAAACCCCTACGAGTTTTGCCGTTGGTGTCGCGATGCCTTCCCTAAGGTGCAGGTTTTTCTGACCCGCTGTCGTCAGCTTCCCATTTCTGATATCGAGCGACGCTGGACTCAGCAACAGGGGGCTACCGGTTTCCTGGGCGGGTTTAATCGCGATAGCTTAATGACCAACGCCACCGAAAACGTTAAGCATATTCTCACTAGTCTTGACTACCCCTTCCTCAATGAAAAAGCTCTGCTCATGGTGCTGCTAAATATTCGTCGGCAGCTGGGCACCACTCAAGCGGCGGCCGATGTTCCCACCTCTAAAGCCAGCCGCCAAGACCGCTCCAATGGTCAAGCCCGTGCACCAAAATTGTCCTCGGGTAATCCTAAGGGATCGACGACCGCAGCCTCCGGTTCTGGAAACCTGCCCACTCCCGACCCCCTCAACGATCTCGACTGGGTAGCCTCTGGCCTTCGATCCCTAGGAAACAAGCTGACTAGTGCCTCCCCCCAAGACTCCTTTGCGCCGCCGCCAGCCATTAAATCTAACGCGTTACCTAAACCCTCTGCCTCAGAAAAGACCCCGACAGATGGTGCGGCAGTACGTCGCTATCGAGGGATTGCGTACTAATCCTCGAAGGTATCCATAAAGCATCCATACACCCAAACGAAAACCCTTGTAAACAAGGGTTTTCGTTCTGCCTTTCTGTACTAGTCATCGGTTTCGGGCGGCGGCTCACTTGCTTTTTTAGCGGTGGACTTTGGCGTCGTTGAGCGGCGAGTTGTCGTTTTAGTAGTTTTGGCCGCCGTGGTTCGAGTCGATTTCTTGGCCTCCGTAGCAGACTTAGTGGTAGAGGCAGTTTTAGTGGTTTTTTTAGTACCACTCGCTTTGCTCGCCGCCGCCGTCTTCGTGGTGCGTGAGGTGGATGCTTTCTTACTCCCGGCCTTGCCCTTTTTCGCAGGGGCCTTGGCATTAATCCAACCCAGAGCTTGCTCTAGGGAAATAGCCTCGAGGTCAACACCTTCGGGAACCGAAGCATTGATCTTGCCGTGCTTGACGTAGAGGCCATAGGGGCCGTTAAACACCGCCACTGACTCATTGTCGTCGGGGTGGGCGCCCAGGTCTTTCAGCGGGTCGACCTTCTTGCGGCCCCGTCCGGCCTTGGGCTGAGCTAGCAGTTCCAGAGAGCGCTCAAGGGTAACGGTCAACACATCGTCATCGCCCTTGAGGGAGCGGTAGTCGCGGCCTTCTTTGCCCTGGTCGTGAACGATGTAAGGCCCAAACCGACCTTGTCCCGCCTTAATGGACGCGCCGGTTTCAGGATGCTGCCCCAGCTTGCGGGGCAGCATGAGTAGCCCCACAGCCATTTCCAGGGTAACGGCTTCGGCCTGGGTGCCCTTGGGCAGGGAGGCGCGCTTGGGATTAGGGTTGTCGTCGGTGGGTTCGCCCAGCTGGACGTAGGGGCCGTAGGGACCAATGCGTAGAAAAATAGGCTCCCCCGTATCGGGGTGCAGGCCCACCTTGTCAGGGCCTTCGACTTTTTGTTTGATGATGCGCTCAATCTGCTCGCTGTCGAGGTCGGCGGGGGACACATCCGCTGGGATGGAGGCTTTGACCGACTCCTCGCCGGTACCGATTTCGACATAGGGGCCGTAGCGGCCAATGCGAATTTTGGCATCCAGATCCTCCAGCAGCACCGTGCGGGCGGCGGTCGGATCAATTTGAGTCTCCCGTTCTTGCACCAGGGTCTCTAGGCCCTGATCGCCGGAGTAAAACGCTTTTAGGTAGGGCAGCCACTCGACCTCTCCGGTGGAGATATCGTCGAGGGTCTGCTCCATGCGGGCGGTAAAGTGGACATCCACCAGGTCAGGAAAGTTTTGCTCCAGCAGAGCCGTGACCGCAAAGGCCGTGAAGGTGGGGATCAGACTGTTGTTGACCAGGCGCACGTAGCCGCGATCGATGATGGTACCAATCACGGTGGCATAGGTGCTGGGGCGACCAATGCCCTCGCTCTCCAGCACTTTGACGAGGGTAGCTTCGGTGTAGCGGGCGGGCGGCTGGGTCTCGTGACCGATCGCCTCGAGTTGCCTGCAACTGAGGGCATCGCCCTGGGCCAGGGCGGGCAGCAGCACTTCCTGGTTTTCAATGGCGGCATCGGGATCGTCGGATCCTTCGACGTAGGCCCGAAAGAAGCCGGGGAAGTCAATGCGCTTACCGGTAGCCCGAAAGATAGCGTTGTCTACCTCGATGGAGGCGGTGATGTTGGTTTGACGAGCTTCCGCCATCTGGCTGGCTACCGTGCGCTTCCAGATCAGGTCGTAGAGGGACGCTTCGCGCCCGGTTAGTCCCGTTTCATTGGGGGTTCTAAAGGTGCTACCTGCGGGGCGAATCGCCTCGTGGGCCTCCTGAGCACCCTTAGATTTGGTGGCATACTGGCGGGGTTTGGGGCTGAGGTATTCGGTGCCGTAGCGGCTCTGCACACAGGCCCGAGCCGCAGAAATCGCCTGCTCCGACAGGTGCACCGAATCGGTTCGCATGTAGGTGATGTACCCCTGCTCGTAGAGGTTTTGGGCCACCCGCATGGTATCTCGGGCCGATAGCCGCAGCTTCCGGTTGGCTTCCTGCTGGAGGGTAGAGGTGGTAAAGGGAGGGGCCGGCTTGCGGTTGTTGGGACGTTCTTCCACTGTGCTGACCGTCCACACCCCGGCCTGTAGGCGGGCTTGGAGCTCTCGGGCCTGGGTTTCGTCCAGCAGCACGACCTGACGGCCAGCGGTGATCTGCCCGGTGGATTCGTCAAAGTCGCTGCCGTTGGCCAAGCGAGTGCCCCCCAGGGAGTAGAGCTTGGCATCAAAGGCGCTTTTTTCCTTCAGCAGCGTGGCTTTTAGATCCCAGTAGGAGCCTTGGCGGAAGGCTCGCCGCTCTTGCTCCCGATTGACCACCACCTTGACGGCCACCGACTGCACCCGACCCGCCGACAGCCCCCCGGCAATCTTTTTCCACAGTAGGGGCGACAGGGTATAACCTACCAGGCGATCTAAAATGCGCCGGGTTTCCTGGGCATGGACCAGCTGGCTGTCGATGTCACGGCAGTTGTTGAGGGAGGCCTGAATGGCTTCCTGGGTAATTTCATGGAACACCATGCGCTTGGTGGGCACCTTGGGGTTGAGCACCTGCAGTAGATGCCAGCTAATGCTTTCCCCTTCGCGGTCTTCGTCAGTGGCCAGGAGCAGTTCGTCGGCTTGACTTAGGGCATCTTTGAGGGTTTTGACGACCTTTTTCTTATCGGTGGGTACGATGTACAGCGGTGCGAAGTCGGCATCGGGGTTGACTCCAAGCTGGGCCCATTTCTCGCCCTTCACATTGGCTGGAATTTCGCTGGCCGATCGCGGCAGATCACGGACGTGGCCCATCGACGCCTCTACCCTATAGCCCGGTGGCAGGTAGCCACGGATTGTCTTGGCTTTAGTGGGAGACTCGACAATAACAAGGGTTGACATAGGGCTGCCAGGCGCTTTGAAAGGCAATTATTAACAATCAGACGATTAAGTCTACGGGGTTGGGGGTGAGTCCGGCGCAGGTATCTATAAAAGATAGAACCCAACGCTCCAGCCAGGGCCTTCAGGTTTTCTCAACCAGCGGCCAGAACCCCCGAGTGATCAACACTGTACTGCACACCTATCGATTCTCTCCCCCCTTTGCCCAGGAAAACTTAATCATTGCCGACCCTAGGGGTGAAGCAACAGGGTCTGGGTGAGGAGCTCAACGTTACATAAATAGATCATTTTTGGGGCCATCGTCTAGCCGATTGGTTTTTAAGGGGTCGCCTAACCCCTAGCAAGCTGCGGCAGAACGCGCTAGTATCAGCCCATTCCTGCCGGGGCTGAGGGTGACCACAACCCCA
>JAIXUR010000282.1 GCA_027483425.1 Cyanobacteriota bacterium
AAGAGCTTGCAGAGCGGGCTTCCCAACTCAACGTTCCTTTAGAAACATTTATTCTAGAGTCTTTGGTCCAATTGATTGAGCCTTCAGACCCAGACGATACGCCTGATGAAGTCATCCTCGAAGGGTTACGAGAAGGCTTACAGCAAGCCCTCAACGGTCAAACCATTCCCCTTTCGCAAGTGTGGGATGGCATCGATGCCGAATGACCCAACCCCATTACAAATTGCCCTGACCCCGTGTTTTCAAAAAGATCTCCGCACCCTGGCCAAACGCTATCGCCGCATTCGCAACGACAGCGACAGCATTTGGAATAACCAGATGCTCGACTACATTCTGCATGAGCAAGAGCTTCCCGATTCTGGCAAACGCAATCAGAGGTGTGGCATTGCAGATAATGTCAGTCACGCTCTACCCATTCGGCAAGGCCAGCTAGATCCGTTGCAAGGGCAGACTCATCGTAGTCAAAAAGCGGGTGATCGGACTCGAACCGACGACATTCAGCTTGGGAAGCTGACGTTCTACCACTGAACTACACCCGCAGAGGTGCCGTTGGGCAAACACGTTGCCAACGGTTCCCCATTATACGGCTATTTGCTCAAGGTATATTCCTTCGGCGAAGTTTCTGGAGCAGAGGGCGGGGTGGGGCCGCCGTCGTGGCCACGGAAACGGGCAAACAGCTTAGCGATCGCCCCATTCAACCGATCCACATAGATAAAGACAACGGGCACCACCACCAGGGTCAGCAGCGTCGACGTGGTAAAGCCGCCGATCACCGCGATCGCCATCGGGCTGCGGGTTTCGCCCCCCGCCCCCAGCTCCAGGGCGATCGGTATCATCCCCGCCACCGTCGAAATCGACGTCATCAAAATCGGTCGTAGCCGGGTTACCCCCGCCTCCACCACCGCCTCCTTGCGCGACTTACCCTGCTCCAGGGCCATCAGGGCATAGTCCACCAGCAAAATCGAGTTTTTGGTCACCAGGCCCATCAGCAGCACAATGCCAATTAGCGCAAACAGGCCCAGGGGCTTTTGGGCAATCAGCAGGCCCATCAGCGCCCCACCCACCGACAGGGGCAGCGCCGCCATCACCGCCACCGGATGAATAAAGTTGTTGTACAGCAGCACCAGCACCGCATAGATCATCAGCACCGCCGTGGCCAGGGCCAGACCAAAGCGCGTGAAAATATCGCGCATAATTTCGGCATCGCCTGCGGGCTGCTGGGTCACCCCGGCGGGCAGGTTCTGCATCGTGGGCAGCTCGTCCACCGCCGCCAGTGCCTGGCCCAGGGTAATGCCCTGGAGGTTGCCGCCAATGGTGACCTGGCGGGAGCGATCGAAGCGATCGAGCTGAGCCGGGCCGCTGCCAAAGTTCACCGTCGCCACCGCCGACAGGGGAATTAGCTCGCCGCTCTGGCTGGGCACCCGCAGGGTTTGTAGAATGACCGGATCATCCCGAAAGATCGGGTCGATCTGCACCCGAATGGGAATTTGGCGCTGGCCCGTGGCCAATCCTTGACCATCGTCCAAGGTGAAGTCCGCCAGATTGGCGTCGGTATCGCCCAGGGTGGCCAGGGATGCGGTAGAGGCGATCGCCTGCACCGTCACCCCCAGATCCGCCGCGCGATCGCCATCGGGAATAATCTGCACCTCAGGGCGCACCAGGCTAGCGCTGGAGTTGACATCGACCAGGCCAGCAATGCCCCGAATTTCACGGGTGAGGGCATCGGAGGCCGTACGCAGGGCCGCCGGGTTATCGCTCTTGAGCACCACGGTGAGGTCTTTGCCCTCCCCCGACGCCCCACTGCTTTGCACGCTAATGCGCGCCCCCGGCACCTGTTGAAAAATAGTCCGGGCCTCTTGCTCAAACTCAGCCTGGGACACCTCGCGATCGCCCTTGGGCCGCAGGCGAGCATAGATAGTCGCCCGATTCACCCCCTCGTCGCCCCCCTCCGTAGACAACAGGCTTTCCACCGCCGGGTTAGCCAACAACCCCTCGGTCACCTGGGCGGTGGCGCGCTGGGTATCGGCCAGGGTTGAGCCAGGGGGCAGCTCGACCACCAGGGTAGACAGAGCCGCATCGCCGCTGTCAAACAGGCTGGTGGGAATGTAGGGCACCAGCCGCAGACTGCCCACAAAGAACATCAGGGCCAGGGCCAGGGTTAGCCCCCGATGGCGCAGGGCCCAGAGCAGTAGGGTCTGGTAGGGGCCAGGGCGGCGCGCCCCGCTGCCATTTAGCCCTACCGGTTTACTGACCTTAGGCTTGAGCAGATAGGCCGACATCATCGGGGTGACCAGGCGCGCCACCACCATCGAAAACACCGTGGCCGCCACCACGGTGACCCCAAAGGGTTTAAAGAACTGACCGGGAATGCCGCCCATAAAGGCCACCGGAATAAACACCGCCACAATGGTGGCGGCGGTAGA
The DNA here is from genome assembly GCA_027483425.1 of Cyanobacteriota bacterium. Classification (GTDB taxonomy): domain Bacteria; phylum Cyanobacteriota; class Cyanobacteriia; order Phormidesmidales; family Phormidesmidaceae; genus Nodosilinea. The sequence continues at coordinate 2,424 of JAIXUR010000282.1, forward strand.
CACGACCGCTAGCCCCACCTCAGCGGAGGAATCAATGGCCGCCCGCAGCGGGGTCTTGCCCATTTGAATGTGGCGCTCAGCATTTTCGACCTCCACGATCGCATCATCGACCAGGTTGCCCACGGCCAGGGTCAGCGCCAGCAGCGTCATGCTGTTCAGGGTGTACCCCAACCCCTTCAGCACCAAAAACGTCGGCAAAATCGACAGGGGCAGCGCCACCGCTGAAATGAAAATGGTGCGCCAGTCGCGCAAAAAGACAGCGATCACGATCACGGCCAGCACACAGCCCAAAATCAGATCCTCAATCGAGGCCTGATACGACTCGCGAATATCGGTGGCCAGGGTAAAGATGAGTTCGAAGTTAATGTCCTCGGGCAGGGTTTTTTCCAGCTCGGCCACCTGGGCCGTCACCCCCTCTTCGACGGAAACCAGCACGCTGCCCGTACTTCGCCGCACCGAAAAGGCCACCACGGGTTCGTTGTTGAAACTGGCCGCCTGACGGGCCTCGCCATAGCCCAACTCAACGGTGCCAAGACTCTGCAAGGGCACCGCCGTACCGCCCGGCAGTTGAATGGGGTAGTTAGCTAGCACCTCCACGGTGGGAGCACTGCCTAGGGTGCGCAATCCCTGCTCCTGCTGGCCCAGGGTGACCCGGCCACTGGGCAAATTAATATTCAACGCCCGAATCTGGTCGTTGACCTGGGTCGCGGTAATGCCTAGGGCATCCAGTTGAGTCGGATCCAGGTTGACCCGAATTTCGGGGTCAACGCCGCCAATCCGGTTGACCTGAGCCACCCCCGGCACCGACAGCAGGCTGCGGCTAATATCCTGGTCTACCAGGGCGCTGAGGGCTTCGACCGATCGCTGGTCAGAGGTGACGGCATAGGTCAAAATCGGCCCGCCACCAAAATCTAGCCGCCGAATAATCGGTTCCTGCACCGCCGCCGGTAGGTCAGAGCGAATCCGGCTAATGGCATCGCGCACATCATTGGTCGCCCGATCGATATCGGTGCCCAACACAAAGGTCAGCACCGTTTCAGAACTGCCGTCCCTCACCGTAGAGCGGATTTCATCAATGTTGCCCAACCCGGACACGGCATCTTCCACCTTCTCCGTGACCTGGGTCTCGAGTTCCTCCGGGCCCGCTCCCCGCTGGCTGACGGAGATAATCACCGCCGGAAAATCAATGTTTGGGTTTAAATCAACCCCCAATTGCCCAAAGGAAACTATCCCCGCTAGGGTCAACACCAGGAACAGCACCAGGGTGGGAATCGGGCGACGGATGGACCAGCTGGAAGGGTTCATGGGGTGGAGGTGGATGGGTGAGTGGGTGGGTGTGGTAGGTGTGGGTGCTCCATCACTCCACCACCGTGACGACATCGCCGTCCTGGAGGAAGCCCACCCCCGTGGTCACGACCTGGTCGCCGGGCTCTAGGCCCTGGAGCACCTCGACCTGGGCCAAGCGATCGCCCTGGGCGGCCATCCGATTCCCCAGGGTCACCGGGCGGGCGGTCACCTGATTGCCCTCGCCCAGCACAAAGACCTGGGCCGTGCCGTCGGCCTGGGGTTGCAGGGCGGTGGCGGGAATGGCCAGCCCCTGGCGCGAGGCGGTGGTAATGTCGCCGCGCAAAAACATGCCCGGTTTGAGCAGATCGCTGGCGGGTAGGGTGATGTTGACCATCGCCACTCGGGTCGCGGCATTGATCACCGGGTCGATGGACTGCACCTGGCCCTGGAGCCGCAGCCGACTATCGGCGCTGGAGCTGATCGCCACCGGCGCGCCGAGGGCCACTCGGCCCAGCTGGGTCTGGGGCACCTCGGCGACCAGCTTCAGCTGGTTGTCCTGAATCATGGTCACAATCGGGGTGCCGGGG
>JAIXUR010000481.1 GCA_027483425.1 Cyanobacteriota bacterium
ACCCCTCGCTCTACGAGGGCTTTGGCCTGCCGGTGCTGGAGGCCATGACCCTGGGCTGCCCGGTGGTGACCAGCAACACCTCGTCGCTGCCCGAGGTGGCGGGCAATGCCGCCCTGCTGGTTGACCCGACCAGCGTCGGCGACCTAGCGGAGGCCCTGGGGCAGGTGATTGGCGATCGCACCCTGCGGCAGTCCCTCATTGACCGGGGGTACCGCCAGGCGGCTGAATTTTCCTGGTCTCGTACCGCCCAGGCGACCCTCAGCGCCTACCGTTCGTTACTGTGACTCGCCACCCTATGACCTCGGCTGCCCTGCTGATTAACCTATCCTTTGTGCCGAGCAAACCAACCGGCCTGGCGGTCTATGGGCTCAACCTAATGCCGCACCTGACCAACCTGGATAGCTGCGTGCTGAGCGATCGCGCCATGGCCGGACACCGCTCGCTGCCCTCGCCCCGAGGGGCGACCACCGACGCGGGCAAATGGGGGCACGCCCGCCGGTTGTGGTGGACCCAGACCCAAGTGCCCCGCCTGTATCGCCAGCTCCAGGCCAAACTGCTGTTTTCGCCAGTGCCCGAGGCTCCGCTGGGGGCCGCCTGTCGCACGGTAGTCACGGCCCACGATTTAATTCCGCTGCGCTTTCCTAAGCGGGGGTCGCCGTTGACCCTGTACTGCCGCTATTATCTGCCCCAGGTGCTGCGCCAGGCTGAGCACATCATTTGCAATTCTGAGGCGACCCGGCGCGATATTCACCAGTTTTTTGGGGCCCCACCGGGGGGCACAACGGTCATTCCTCTGGCCTACGACACCGGCCACTATCGGTGGCTCGATCTGCCGCGCCAGCCCTATTTTCTCTACGTGGGCAGCCACTACACCTACAAAAACTTGGGCCGTCTGATCGAGGCCTTTGCCCAAACCAGCCTACCGGAAACAAAGCTCCTGATTGCCGGGGTGCCCGACCCTCGCTATACCCCGTCGTTGCAGGCCCAGGCCCAAGCCCTGGGCCTGGGCGATCGGGTCGAATTCCTGGCCTACGTCCCCTACGATGACCTGCCCCGGCTGATCAACCAGGCGATCGCCCTGGTGTTTCCGAGCCTGTGGGAAGGGTTTGGCCTACCGGTGCTCGAGGCCATGGCCTGCGGTACCCCCGTGATTACCTCGAACCGATCAGCCCTGCCCGAGGTCGCCGGAGACGCCGCGCTTTTGATCGACCCCTACCAGGTGGGGGAGTTGGCTGACGCCATGGGCTCTGTGGCCAAGGATTCACGGCTTTGGAATACCCTACACCAGGCCGGGCTCGAGCGGGCTCGGGGGTTTAGCTGGGAGGAAACAGGGCGTCGGACGAGGGAGGTTTTGCAGGGGTATTTGTAGGGGGTGTAGGGTTCAAAGTTCAAAGTTCAAAGTTCAAAGTTCAAAGTTCAAAGTTCAAAGTTCAAAACCCGAATCCAAAATCCAAAATTTTACCGGTGGCTGGTGCGAACAATCCAATAGCTAATGGCGAGGGCAAAGATCGCCAGCGCCAGCCCAATTAGGGTCGTTCCTGAGATTTTTTCGAGATCTAGAATAATAATCTTTCGCCCCACGGCGGTGAGGGCGGTGGCAATCACCAGTTCCACCTGCACCACATGGTTTTTAATGTAGGCGGTGATATTTTCCATAATTTCGAGGGCAATCAGCACACCCAAAAAGAGGCCAAACAGATCGATCACCGGCTGTCCTAAAAAAGCGCCGGGGCTATTGGTGAAGATAGTCGTCATTAAAACCACGGCCAGATCAACGACCATGGCCACAATCACCACAATCATGCCGATGGACAGCGCCTTGGAGACACTGCCTTCAAACTGATCCAGGCGCTGCAAGAAGATTTCGTTCTTGAACTGCTGCATCAATTGCCTAGCCCGGTTTGCCATGGGGATCGAATCACTCAGGAGGAGGGTACTGCTGAGAGAATAGACGATTCGGTGACCTCGGGTAAAGCCTCGATCGCGGTGGCTGGGGCCAAATCGACCTTGGCCAGGGGAATGACCTGTACCGCACAGGCCTTTAGCTCGGGCTGGCCTGAGATCGGGCAGACGACCGGGTGGGTCAGGGCATTGCACTCGGCGTCATCGGCCCACAGGCTGCCCCAGTGCATGGGTACAAACAGGGTGCCCCGGCGAATATTCTGGGTCACCAGCAGGGGCAGGCGGACATGACCTCGGGGCGATCGCACCTCGACCCATTCCCCACCCTGCACCTGGAGCTGCTGGGCGTCGCGGGGGTTGATCTCCAGGAACGGCTGGGGGTGCATTTTCTGAATTTTTTCGATCCGGCCGGTGCGGGTTTGGGTATGCCAATGGCCGTAGAGCCGTCCGGTGGTCAGCACAAAGGGATACTGGTCATTGGGGGGCTCGGCCAGGCCCTTTTCGTGGAGGGCGGCAAAGCGGGCTCGACCATCGGCGGTATTGAAGATGCCCTGGGTGTAGAGGCGCTTGTCGTGGCGGGTGGCGGCGGTGGCCGGGGTCTCGGGGTCGGGGCAGGGCCACTGAATGGGGCCTAGGGCGGCGAGGCGATCGTGGCTGATGCCGGTCATGTCGCAGGGCTGCCCCTGGGTGAGTTGGGCAAACTCACGGTGCACCTCGGCGCTGGTGACAAAGTTAAACTGGTGGGCAAAGCCCAGGCGGCGACCCACCTCGGCAAAAATTTCCCAGTCGGCGCGGGCTTCGCCGGGGGGGGCGCGAAAGGCCGGGCAAAGGGTCACCACCCGCTCGGAGTTGGTCATGGTGCCGGTTTTTTCGCCCCACTGGGCGGCGGGCAGCAGCAGGTGGGCAAAATCGGCGGTTTCGGTGGGGTAGTAGGCATCTTGGTAGATGGTGAAGGGCGACTGGGCCAGGGCGGCCTTAGTGCGGTTGAGGTCCGGTAGGCTAACCGCTGGGTTGGTGGCGGCAATCCACAGCAGCCCCACCCGGTGCTGCTCCAGGGCCAGCATCATGTCACCCACGGCTAGGCCCGGCGTGGGCGAAATCTGCCCGGCGGGCAGGCCCCAAAATTGCTCGACCTGGTGGCGGTGGTCGGCGGTTTTGACCAGGCGATAGCCCGGCAGAATGTGGGACAGCCCCCCGGCTTCGCGGCCCCCCATGGCATTGGGCTGACCGGTGAGGGAAAACGGCCCCGCCCCCGCACGACCCACATTGCCGGTCATCAGGTGCAGATTGATCAGGGTACGCACCTTAGCGGTTCCCTCTGAGGACTGGTTGAGCCCCATGGACCACAGCGACAGCACGGCCTTGGACTTGGCCCAGGTGCGCGCGGCGGTTTCTAAATCGGCCAGGGTAATGCCGCAGCGTTCGGCCACCCGCTCGGGCTCGTAGTGGCGCAGCACCTCGGTGTAGGCGGCAAAGCCCTGGGTGCAGCCATCGATAAACTCGGGGTCGAGGGCCCCCCAGCGCAGCAGCAGATGGCCAATGCCGTTGAGCAGGGTAATGTCGGTGCCGGGGCGAATGGCCAGGTGCAGGTCGGCGGCCTTGGCGGTATCGGTGCGGCGTGGGTCGACCACGATCAGCTTCACGTGATCATGGCGCTTGTGGTACTTGCGCAGCCGGTTAAACACAATCGGGTGGCATTCGGCGGTGTTGGTGCCGATCAAAAAGGCGCAGTCGGTGGCCTCCAGATCGGCGTAGCAGCAGGGCGGGCCATCGCTGCCAAAGCTGTGGATATACCCCGCCACCGCCGAGGACATACAGAGCCGCGAGTTGGCGTCAAAGTTGTTGGTGCCCAGGCAGCCCTTCACCAGCTTTTGGGCCACGTAGTAGTCTTCGGTTTGAAACTGCCCCGAGCCGTAGACGCAGAGGCCGTCGGGCCCCAGGGTTTCCCCCACGGTTTGAATCCGCTCCACGATCGCATCCAGCGCCACATCCCAACTCACCCGCTCAAAGGGAGCCGCCAGGGACTCCCGCCACATCGGGTACTTGAGCCGATCGCGATCGAGGGACTCAGCCACCGTGGCCCCCTTCACACACACCATGCCCTGGCTAGAGGGGTGGGCGCGATCGCCCCGAGTCTGCCACAGGGGGGTACCCGCCGCATCCCGATGGGTAGGCTTGTTGAGCTGGGCCGGGGGCAAGACTTCCAGGCCACACCCCACGCCGCAATAGGGACACAAGGTCTTAGCAGGATCAGTCATAGGCGTCATGAGGTAATAGAAACATCGGATTGTCCATACCGTGGGTCAAATCCCAGCCCCCCCATCCCGCCCGTAGCGTGGGTCAAATCCCAGCCCCCAGATCTCGCCCGAGCCCGAACTCCTGACCCACGTCCCCACCCAGATCGAGAAACCGGATCGCCCGCCTTAACCCTCCACCCTGCCGCCCCGAACCTTGCCCTCGCCATGCCCCCCTCCCCTGTGCTACGTTTGCTGTAAATGCAAACTGTGTGTCCTGGCCTCCCCTGGAGCGGCAGGGCATTTTTTTATTCCACCACCACCCTAAGAGTGCCGCCCCCCACAGCCTCCTCCCCAGGCTGACGAAGCCGAGCCCCAAAGTTTTCGATCAGCAGCGATCGCAGCACCCCGTGCAGATCCTCACAGGGAATGCCCTGCTGCACCTTTTCCCCCAGGTGGGCCTCCTTCCCCACCTGGCCGCCCATGAAAATATCCACCCCTTCCACGGTCTTGCCCTCCTTGCGCACCTTGGTGCCCATCAGGCCAATGTCGGCCACCTGGGGCTGGCCGCAGGAGTTGGGGCAGCCGGTCCAGTGAATGCGTACCGGCTGGGGCAGAGCCAGCTCAGCATCCAGGGCCAGGGCCAGAGCTAAAGCCCGCTGCTTGGTTTCCACCAGGGCAAAGTTGCAGAACTGCGCCCCGGTGCAGGAGACCAGCGATCGCGTCAGCGCCGACGGAGTAATGGAAAATCGTTCTAGCAGCGGCTCCTGGAGCAGCACCGGCAGCCGCGAGTCGGGCACGTTGGGCAGAATCACATTCTGCTCGACGGTGAGGCGTAATTCGCCACTGCCATAGACCTCCGCCAGCCGAGCCAGGTCAAACAGGTCACTGGCCTGCAAGCGCCCCACCGGAATGTGTAGCCCCACGTAGTTCAGCCCCACCTGCTTTTGGGGATGCACGCCAATGTGGTCGCGCTTATCCCAGTCCATTTCATCCTGGGCGGCGGCGGTGGGCAGGGGCTGGCCGTAGGCCACTTCCACCGCCGCCCGAAACCGATCCAGACCCCAGTCGTCAATCAGCCACATCAGGCGGGCCTTTTGCCGATTCACGCGGGGGCCGTGGTCGCGGTACACCTCTAGAATGGCGCGGCAGAGCTCGAGCACACTGTCGTCGGGGGCGACCCAGGCATTGAGCGGAATCGCGGCCTCGCAGCGGCGGGCCGAGAAGAACCCACCCACCAGCACGTTAAAGCCCAGCTGCCCGTCCCGGTAGGCGGGGACAAAGGCGATGTCGTTGATTTCGGCATGGATAGAGTTGTCGCGCCCGCCCTCAATGGCGATGTTGAACTTGCGCGGCAGGTTGCTAAAGGCGGGATTGCCAGTGCCATTGCCGGTAATCATGTCCTGTACCTTGCGCACCAGCCCCTGGGTGTCGATCAGCTCATCGGCATCCAACCCGGCCACGGGCGATCCGGTGATGTTGCGCACATTGTCCATGCCCGACTGAATCGAGGTCAGCCCAGCGGCCTGCATGCGGCGAAAGATATCGGGAATATCTTCCAGCAAAATGCCCCGCAGCTGAAGGTTTTGCCGGGTTGTAATATCGGCACTACCGTCTTCGCCGTAGCGCTGAATAATGTCGGCCAGGGTGCGCGCCTTGTAGCCGGTTAGGACCCCGTTGGGCAAGCGCAGGCGCAGCATGAACTTGCCTGGGGTGACCGGGCGAAAGAAAATACCCAGCCATTTGAGCCGATGGGTAAGGTCGGTGTCATCGACGGCTTCCCAACCCATTTGGGCAAACTGCTCGAGTTCGTGCTTGACCAAAAGCCCGTCTTTCTCGGCCTTAAACTGTTCAAACTTGTTGAGTTTAGCCGCGGTCGTTGCGTTGGCCATGTCGATAGAAGGGGTCACAGGCACACCGTTATTGCAAGATGAAAAGTTGCAAGATGAACATTGGACAGGATAAGACGGGGCTGACCCTGGCCAGGATCCAGGTTTTCCCTAGGATGCAGGTGTGGCTAGCCTAGACTCGCCCTAGGCCAGGATTTGTATAGACTCATACGTTTTTAGTGGCTCCATGCAGCCCCCGCAAGGGGCTACTGCGCGAACCGCATAGCCCACCCTTGGGAAACCTGGGTCCAGCACCTATGGTTAGGGTGTCGGCGCTAGCCAAAGCCCGAAGCCCACAAACTTTCATCCCCCCGCCCCTAGGAGCGACCTGTGCCTCGCTTTGACGTCCCCCTTGATGAGCTTGTATCTAACTTGGCAGAGTCTGAGCCTGGGGTCGTGGCGGAAAGCAGAGCCACCCAGGCCAGCACCCCAGAGGCCAGGGCTACGGTGGCCAGGGCTACGGTGGCAGGCCTCTGTGTCGGAGACTTTCACGATCGCTGGGATCAGTCTCGCCAGGTGGCGGAGCTGGGCGAAGCCGCCCTGGCCGACCTGCTGGCCATACTCCAGGACGACGATCAGGACTGGGAAGCCCGCTGGTTTGCGGCCCGCGCCCTTGGCGATCTGAACCATCCCCAGGTCACGGGGGCGCTGATCGAGACCTTTGCCGCCACCCCCGATGAGGATCTACGCCAGGCGGTGGCGGTGGCCCTGACCCAGATCGGCCCTCCGGCGATCGCGGCCCTCGGCGAACACCTCGCCCAACCGGATCTGCGCCCCATGGCGGTACAGGCCCTGGCTCGCATTCACCACCCCGCCACCGTTCCCCTCCTGTTGAAAGCCATGGCGGACAAGCGATCGTCCGTGCGTGCGATCGCCCTCGATGCCCTCAGCACCTTTGCCGACCCCATGACCCTACCGGCGGTGCAGCAGGGGCTGGGCGACCCGGTCGCGGCGGTGCGGGCGGCAGCCATTCGGGGGTTGTTGAACCTGCGCGGGCATCTGCCCCCAGCTCTCCTCCTGGCGGCGCTCACTCCCCTGCTAGAGGACCCCGATCTAGGCGTTGCCCAGCAGGCC
>JAIXUR010000267.1 GCA_027483425.1 Cyanobacteriota bacterium
ATCCTGGACAACCGGCTGGGTATCCTCCTGCACAGCCTCTACCAAACTAGGGGCAACCATCCCAGGGGGGGCAGCCACCGGCTCCTGCGCCGGAACCACTTCCGAGGGAACCTCTACTGCCGCGTCTTGGGCCTTGGCCCGAGCTGAGCGAGTGCGTACGGTGCGGGTGGGTAAAGCTTTAGCCACGGAAGCTTCGGGTTCGGCCAGGTCCAGATACCAGTTATCCGGGGCCATGGCCTCTGCCTCCAGAGCATCGTCTGGGGCCGTTTCTGCCCAAGACTCGGCTGGGGTGACCGAAACTATCTGAGGCGGCGCTTGTCCAGGCAACACCACCGAGACCACCGCATTGCGGGGGTCGGCGACCTCCTGGGTCGATAGCACCATGGGCGAAATACCCATCCTGGCGTAGATACGCTGCTCATCGAGGGTCATCTCTACGGTGATCACCTGGGGAGGCGTTGCGGGCTTGCGATTCCGGGACGGATCGCTTTGCCCATCGCTGCGGCCCATGCGGCCCCGGCCCCGGGGAGCAACCTTATCCTCCTCGGGTTTACTCGTCAGCGCGGCAGGTACCAAATCGATACTTTCTTTGGGGGCAACGAACACTGGCCCTGGGCTATCTTTAACTCCCGGCACCACCGGGGCCTCTTTGCCATTACTGCGAGTGGGTAGGGGGTCACGGCGGCGACGGCGGCGGTTGTTGCCCCGGCCTGATTTATCTTGGTAGCTGGGATGGTTCACCAGATCTAACTCTTGTAGATCAGAGCGACCGTCAAAGCCTTCCATATCAACCACGGGAGGTGCCAGTTGGGGAGCGACACCGCCGGCTGAGATCGTCCCTCGAGGGGCATCGTAGCCATTTTCGGCCGGAACGGCTTCTCCGGGCAGGTGCACCAGGTGACCGAGTCCACCACAGGTAGGGCAGGAGCGGCCAAACAGCTCATAGATGTTTTGGCCCTGACGCTTGCGGGTGAGTTCGACCAGCCCTAGCTCAGACAGTTGAGAAATTTGGGGCCGAGCCTTGTCGGGGCGCAGCGCCTTCGTGAAGTGCTCTAGAACCTGAAGCTTGTCGCGGCGCGACTCCATGTCGATGAAGTCGACCACAATCACCCCGGCGATGTTGCGCAGCTTGAGCTGGCGAGCAATCTCAGCGGCGGCTTCGCAGTTGGTCCATAGCACCGTTTCGCGGGCCGTGGCCGATCGCGTAAAGGAGCCAGAGTTAACGTCAATCACCGTGAGCGCTTCGGTGCGTTCAATAATGATGTAGCCGCCGGAGGGCAAGTCTACCCTGGGCTTCAGGGCTTCGCGAATAGCCGCATTGACGCGGAAGTATTCGAGGATGGGAATGCGCTCGCGGTGGTGGTCGATCAGAACCCCGGCAGGCACCTGACCGTCACTCCAGTTGGCCAGATGCTGCTTAACCCGCTTCATGCCGGTGCTAGAGTCAGTCACAATGCGGTTGACTTCGGCATTGTAGGCGTCGCGCAACACCCGCTGAATAAAGTCATCGTCGCGGTTGAGCAGGGCGGGCGCGCGGGTGGTCAGCGCCTGCTGCTGAATACTTTCCCACTGCTTTTGCAGGGTCTCTAAGTCTTCGATGATGGCATTTTCGCTGATGCCTTCAGCCTCGGTACGCACCAGCAACCCCATACCGGCGGGCTTAATTAGAATCGCCAACGCCCGCAGGCGGTTGCGCTCGCTCTCGCTGCGAATGCGCCGGGATAAATTGACTCCTCGCCCCGAGGGCATCAGCACCAGGTAGCGCCCCGGCAGGCTAATGTTGCCGGTCAGGCGAGGCCCCTTGTTGCCCGTGGGCTCCTTCATGATCTGCACCAGCACCTTTTGCTGGGGCACCACCAGCTCGGTGATGGAACCGGCACTGCGCTTAAGCTTCAGGGGACCCAGGTCGGTGACGTGCATAAAGCCATTCCGTTCGCTGTCGCCAATGTTGACAAAGGCCGCGTCAATGCCGGGCAGAACGTTTTCCACAGTCCCTAAATAGATGTCGCTAACCTGGTGGCTACCCGTAGCAACAATTAGCTCTTGAATCTGATCTTCAGAAAAAACCGCCGCGATCCGATTCTGCTCAGCAATAACAATCTGCTTCGGCATTCAAATTCCTCATACAACGCTCACCAGGGCGAATAAAATCTACTTTTCCCGCCCTGAGTGGGTGATTTGGCCATTCACCAGCCACGTCAACACCGCCACCGGGCTACCGGGAAATTTGTGTGCAAAGGTTTTGTAATAGAACCAATTGCCATAGAGCAACGGTTCTCGCTTCCTAAGAGCGTGCACAGATCACCTGTCTCGCTGGGCGATTCTGGGAATTCTTGTTTGCATTAGGCCTGGTTGGCGTTAAATCTGCGTGGGATAAACCGCACAAGCTAAACAAAAATTCTGACAGAAGTACTTAGCGCTAAGGATGTGTAGCTGCTTAAGACACTTGCTATGCACCTTTGCTCAGGTACATCAGCTCCTGCTGTGTGCATTATAGCGCCAAGCAGAAGCCGCGACATGATCCTGGCTACCTTTCTACCACAGGTACGCTAAAATCGCACCCGTAATCGTGAATGACATGGCCCGAAGCCTGGCGTTGACCAGCCGATGAGGGGGAGGCTAGGGGACTGCCCATGCTTTGATCGGGCCAGCTTACCCGTGCTCTGTTCTATGTGAGAAATTAAGATTTTTTCGGGCGCACAGCTGAGGGAATGCACCGCTGATCAGCGCGTTAGGCGCTAACCCGAAGTTTAAAGCTTGACGCAGCTCTAGGGCGATCGCGGTAGGTTGAACTACCCAGCGTTAGGATTCAGGATTTGGGGTTTGGGGCGCAGCGGCTCAAACCTACGCCCCAAACCCTAACTCTCTAGACCCCTTAGGATACCGAAGCCGTGGTCCGGGTGCGGGTACGCCGCTCGGCCATGGCCGGTTCGGGCTGAGGCTGGGGCTGAGATTGAACCTGGGGCTTGGCTTCAGCCTGGAGCTTGGGTTCAACCTTAGGTTTAGGTTCAACCTTGGGCTTGGGCTCAGCCTGCGCCTGGGGCTGAGATTGGGTCGAGGCCTCTACACTGGACTGCAGCAACACAATCAGCATTGGGTCACGCTTGTCTAGCTCGCGGCGCACCAGGCGACGCAGATCTTGATCGAGGGCGACCTTCAGGGCATCCAGATCAAGGGTGGCCTTGCCTTTGCCGTTAGAGACCATGAGCTCAGCTCCTCGATTGGAGAGCACCTGGTTGATGATTTGCTTCACCTGACCTTGGAAACGCTCCTGGGAGATCGACTGAACCACCCCACGAATTTGCACGGTGGGGTCGGCCAGCAATTTACCATTACTGCCCACGGTGGCCGCAATGGTGACGACGCCATCTTCGGCCAACTGCTGCCGCTCTTTGAGCACGTCGCGGCCCACAACCCCAACCCGAGAAGCATCAACGAGCTCGATACCCGAGGGCACTTTACCGGCAATGCGAATGCCCGCTGGGTTGACTTCGACGATGTCACCGTTGTTGATAATCACCATGTGGTCGGCGGGGATTCCCATGCTTTGGGCCGTTTCAGAGTGCTTCACCAGCATGCGGTGCTCGCCGTGGACGGGCAGAAAATACTTGGGCCGGGTGAGGGCCAGCATCAGCTTGTGGTCTTCCTGGGCACCGTGACCCGAGACGTGAATGCCTTTGTCTTTGCCATAGACCACCTTAGCCCCGCGCATCATGAGCTTGTCGATGGTGTTGACCACGGCAATGGTATTGCCTGGAATGGGGTTAGCCGAGAACACCACAGTATCCCCCGGCTTGACCTTGAGCTGCCGATGGGAATCGTCGGCAATGCGGGTCAGGGCCGCTAGGGGTTCACCCTGGGAGCCAGTGGTGAGAATCAGCACGTTCTCATCGGCGGTGTGGCTCAGAGATTTGAGGGGTAGAAAGAGACTCTCAGGGCACTTGATATAACCCAGGTCGCGGGCGTGGGCAATCACGTTAAGCATTGAGCGACCCACCACAAACACCTTGCGGTTGTGCTTTTGGGCCAGTTCCAAAATCATGTTGACCCGGTGCACCGACGACGAAAAGGTGGTGACAATCAGCCGCTTGTCTGCCTTACCAAATTCGCGGTCTAGGTTAGGAAACACCGACCGTTCCGAGGGAGTATGGCCGGGTAACTCAGCATTGGTGGAGTCGCTCACCAGGCACAGCACACCTTTCTCGCCAGCCTCCGCCAGCTTTTGGATGTCAAAGGTTTCGCCATCGACGGGGGTGTGGTCAAACTTAAAGTCACCGGTGTGAACCACAATGCCCACGGGGGTGTGAATAATCACCGAGCAGCTGTCGGCAATGGAGTGGGTGTTGCGAATGTACTCGACTAGGAAAGAGGTGCCCACTCGTACGGTTTCGCGAGGGCGCACCTGGCGCAGTTCAGTGCGATCGCTCACTCCGGCCTCTTCCAGCTTGCCCTCTAGCAGGGCCATGGCCAGGCGAGGGCCGTAGATCACCGGAATGTCAAACTGTTTGAGGTGAAAGGCAATACCGCCGATGTGGTCTTCGTGACCATGGGTGACGATCATGCCCTTGATTTTGTGGCGATTTTCCCGCAGGTAGGTCACGTCGGGCAGCACAATGTTGACCCCGTGCATGCCATCGGTGGGGAAGGCTAGCCCTGCATCGAGCAGCATAATTTCGTCGTTAATCTCGAATACGCAGGTGTTTTTGCCGATCTCATGCAGTCCCCCCAGGGGAATGATTTTCAGGGCGTTATTGGCAGAATTTGAAGTCATAAACAGTCTCGTCAGTAAACAATTGGGTTGAAAAAGTTGAAAATGGGTTGAAAAAGATAGGAATATTGCCCAGGGCTAAGTCGCTTGCCCTCTGGGGCCATTGAGGGATGCCCCACGGGCACAGCCGTTCCTGGCCGATAGACAGCACAATTAAAGCCCTAGCCGTCGGTCGTAACCACCCTAGGAATCGATTGGGCCCAAGCCAATGCCACAGCATCGAAGGGTGGGGTAACCCGGGCCATAGGCAATACAGATAGATCCATAAATAACGTTCACACAGGTATGAGGGATAAACAGGCTATTCAGTTGTTAGAAAACTGGAGCAATGGAGTCACTTGGGTTGTCAATGACATTGAAAGGCCCATAGGGCACTGGTTCTGTGGGGCCGGGGTCTGCCCTGGGGGCAACCGCTGCTCCCCTACAAACCTAGACCCGTGAGGCTAAAGCACCTTGGGCAGAAAGCTGCTGGAGCACCTCTGCGATCGCAACACCGACCGACTCGTCGGCCATACACAGGGGCAATCGTACTGTACCCACCGACCACCCCTGCTGGGCCAACGCTACCTTCAGCGGCACCGGGTTAGTAGCAACAAACAATACCTTAAACAAAGGCAGCAACTGTAGATGTATTTCCAGGGCCAACCGGGTTTCTCCGGCTTCATAGGCCCGCACCATCTTTTGAAGCTGGGGGCCAACCAGATGACTGGCCACGCTAACTACTCCACACCCACCTACAGAAAGCATAGGTAGGGTTAACGAGTCATCCCCGGAGTAGATGCCAAATTCGGCGGGGGTATGGTAACGAATTTGACTGGCTTGGTCTAAACTTCCGCTAGCCTCCTTAATAGCTACTATATTCGATATTTCTGCCAAGCGGGCAACGGTATCGACTGCCAGGGCACAGCCAGTGCGCCCTGGAATGTTGTAAAGCATGATCGGCAGATCGGGCACCGCCGCCGCGATCTGGCTAAAGTGCTGATAAAGCCCCTCCTGGGAGGGCTTGTTGTAATAGGGCACCACCTGTAGGGACCCGTCTAGCCCCAGGTCGTAGGCATGGCGAGTCGCCTCAATGGCCTCCGTGGTCGAATTAGACCCAGTTCCGGCCAGCACCTGGGCGCGTCCGGCTACGGCCTCTCGTACCGTCTTAAAGAGTTGGTACTCTTCTTGCCAGCTTAGGGTAGGAGACTCACCCGTTGTACCACATACCACGAGCCCATCGCTACCGTTACTGGCCAAATAGTCGGCTAGACGCTCTGCCACGGCGTAATCAACGGAGCCATCCTCAGAAAATGGCGTCACCATTGCCGTTAGCACTCTGCCAAAATATGTCACCCGAATGCCTTACATCCTACGAAATCTAATGTTCTTGAGATTATACCAAGTTCGCCCCTGACGGAGAGGAATAGACTGAAGGTTCAAGGAAAAGGGGTTGAGCCAAGTCCGTCGCCTGTCCCCCTAATCCGTACAGCTTCAACCCTTTACGACACCTCTGCCAGGGTCAACCTCGCCTCCAAATCATCCCTCTAACCAGCCGGTACCGCCTGGGGAACCAGGAGCAGTTCTGCAATTTGCACGGCGTTGAGGGCCGCCCCCTTGCGAATTTGGTCGCCGCTCAGCCACAGCTCTAGGGCGTTGGGGTTAGAGATATCCTGGCGAATGCGGCCCACCAGCACATCGTCTTGGCCGCTAGCCTCGATGGGCATGGGGAAGTAATTTCGCCCCCAGTCTTCGACTAGCTTTACCCCTGGTGCCTTAGCCAGTAACGCCTTGGCAGCCTGGGGTGAGAAAGGAGCCGAAAACTCTATGTTAACCGCTTCCGAGTGGGCGCGCAGTACGGGAACCCTCACACAGGTGGCCGAAATTCTCAGATCGGCCGCGCCAAAGATCTTACGGGTTTCGTTCACCATTTTCATTTCTTCCTGGCAGTAACCCAGCTCGTTTAAAGGCGAGTTGTGGGGAAACAGGTTAAACGCTAGGGGATAGGGAAACACCTCCGCCACCGGTTCTTCCCCGGCGAGAATGGCGCGGGTCTGCTGCTTTACCTCTTCCATGGCGCGGGCCCCGGCCCCGCTAGCCGACTGGTAGGTGGACACCACCAACCGCTGCACCGGCTGCACCTGGTGCAGCGGCCACACCGCCAGAGCCATGAGAATGGTGGTGCAGTTGGGGTTGGCGATAATGCCCTGGTGAGTCTGGGCGGTGGCAGGATTGACTTCGGGAACCACTAGGGGGACATTGGGATCCATGCGATAGGCACTGGAGTTGTCGATGGCGATCGCCCCCGCGGCCACCGCCCTGGGCAACCACGCTTGGGACACCGAGCCCCCCGCTGACGCGAGCACCAGATCAATGCCCTTGAAGGAGTCTGGGCCGACCACCTGAACGGGAATGTCTTCGCCTTTAAAGGCCAGGGTAGTACCGGCAGACCGGGGAGAGGCCAACAGAGTCAGGTCTTTGAGGGGAAACGATCGCTGATCAAGCAGCGCCAAAATCTCTTCCCCTACGGCCCCCGTGGCTCCTAAAACTGCAACTCTCAGCCCGTTCGACACAGCATTACCTCAACTTATTAATTAATCTATAGCCTGTGGATTTCTAGCTTGCTTGGCATCAGCCGATACTAACACTTCGGCCTCGCTTCCCAACAGTTCCACCCCGGCCCCCATCGCGGCCTCCCTGGCACCGCATCCCCACCGCTGACTTGAATCCCTAGGGCGCTCTGGTACGGCCCCGCACTATCCCACGGGTATTCATTGATTTTTGCGAATCGTGGCAGTATTGATAAGGATACGGAACGGGCCCCGACCGGGCTACCCCGCAGCAGGGGTCAGCAGCAACATGTGTCAGCAACTGTGGCCAGGTGGGCTAAGCCATGAAACCCCAAGACTCTAATTTTCCCGAAGAAATTCCGCCCATTCCGCCGCCCCGTGACCGCCGTCAGCCAGGGGCTGACCAGGGCGCGGCTGATGCGATGGCCAATCAGATGGGCGACCAGATGGGCGACCAGACCGGCGATGGGGGGACAGCGGATGCCCTCTACGCGGATTCGATCAGCCAGGGCCGCCCGGATCGCCCTGCCCCAGCCCCCTGGACCGACAGCGACCTGCAGGACACCAACAATGGGTCTGAACCGCTCCCCCCTGAACCACCCCCCCCGGCCCGGCCCCAGCCTACCGATGGCCCTCTGGGTTCGGAGATCACGGCCGCGACCACAACCAACCGTAGCCCCAGGCTGCTGGCAGAAGATGTTTGGGCCGATGCTGATATTCCCTATCAACCAAAGGAGCTGGGTGTGGTCGATCAACTCTTGTTGCTGCTGGCAGACGTCGCTGCGGTGTGGAAGCGGTGTTTGCGCTGGGTGCGATCGCAGCTCCCCCCCGAGCTCCAGCGCCAGCTCTCCGACGGCCTGTTGACCGCCATTGCCCTAGGGCTATTATTTCTGGGCCTGGTGCTGTGGAATCCCTTGGCCGGTGGCCGAGGGGCGCGGGTCGCTGAGCCTGCGGCTCCCCGCCCGGCGGCAGGAGAAATCGGCCTTGTTGCCGAAGGAGCGCTCCCAGACCCTACCCCAGGCCCTACCCCAGAGGTCGCCCCAGAACTCACCCCAGGGTCTGCTCTGACTCCAGGCCTGACTACTGGCCCAGAACCAGAACCCACCCCTGAACAACGGCTCATTACCGACATTCAAACCCGAGTGAGTACGATCAGCCGGGCCTACGGTCTAGGACTTATTCAGTCGGTGGAGGTCAATCTGCCCGGCAGCACCCTGGGGGTCAACGTGGCCGAAACCTGGTACGGCCTCCTGACCGCCCAGCAGGATGAGATTGCCCAAGATATCTACACCCAAGCCCAGGGGTTGAGGTTTGGCACCCTACAACTGCTAGATCCCAATGGTGTGGTGGTGGCGCGTAACCCCGTGGTAGGGCCAACCATGGTCGTATTACACCGCCAGCGATCGCCCGAGGCAGGCTAGTGTTCCGCCCTGGGGCGGCTAGATGGCCCCTCTAGCCCCAATCAAACTCCCTAGAATGATCAGGTCAGCTGCTCAGTTTCAAGGCCTCAAGGCAGAGGGCGTAGATAGCCCCAATCTTGAAGCCGTTGAGGCAGTCCAGCCAGATCGGCTTAGGTACCTGCTTTAAAAGCTCTGGGTCGCGCCAGCGACGGCTGTAGACCAACCAGCTCACCAGCTCTGCCCCCAGCACCAAAATTACGGATATGGTGACATCTTGAACCCCCGCCTGGCCCGAGATCGCCGCCAGGGATATGGCCAAAAAAGAGCCCAGCAGCAGGCTAATCAGCACCAGGGCCACCCGCCGCCAGGGGTTAATGAGCCACAGGCTAAATTGGTCGCCCAGGTCGTCAATGAGGGTGCTTAAGCGGGTACGCTGCATGGGTTAATCGCTGGAAACGCCTAAAACTCGCCCCCACAGGACGGATGAACGCCGCCCTGGCGGCAGATGTAGTCTAGCTGGTCACCCTGTAAATTCAGGGCTTCAGAGAAGTCTACCCCGACCAACGCCTGGGTGGCACTGGGCTCCGTGAGCCTAGCGACAAAGCCATCGCTCGAGGATTGCTCTGGGGTAAAAAACCGTGCTCCAGCCAGGTTGACCCCGGCCAGATTTGCCCCCGTCAGCACCGTTCCCTCTAGGTTGGCACCCTGGAGATTGGCCTGGTCTAGGTTCGCCTGACTGAAATCAGCCCCCCGCAGCCCACTGTCACTCAGGTTTGCCTGCCTGAGATTAGCACCCGTTAGGTTGGCCTCACTCAGGTCGGCTTCGGCCAGATCCGCCTGGCTCAAATCCGCCGAGGTCAGGGTGGCTCCGGCCAGATGGGCTTGGCGCAGGCGAGTGTTAACCAGGCTGGCCTGGCTGAGGTTAGCGTCGGTGAGGTCGGCCCCCACCAGGCTGGCGCCGTTAAACAGGCCGTGGCTCACATCGGCGGCAATAAACCAGGCGCTGCTGGCATTGGCCCCGGAAAAATCGGCATAGGGGGCGAGGGCATTACTCAGGTTAGCCCGCAGCAGGCTGGTGCTGCGAAACACCGTACGACGCAGGTGAGCGGCCACCAGGCTGGCCTCAGTCAGGTCTGAGCCACTGAAATCGGTAATCCAATCGTCGAAGGTGTCGCTGCGGCCATCGGCACCGGGGTCAAAGAATTTGGCCTTACGCAGGCGAGCTCCCGAAAGCACGGCGTTGCGCCACACAATGCCGGCCAGGTGCTGCTGCTCTAGCACCAGGGTAAAGGCGTCGGGGCCTTCCATGATATAGCTCAGGTTAGTGCCGCTGAGGTCAACCTGGTTGAGGTGTCCGCTGTGGAGCACCAAAATTTTGGCTAGGGTTCGCTTTACCGTGCGCTGCCGCAGTTGAGTCAGAAGCTGCTGCTCGGGGGGAAGGGCCTGCAGATCATTGGCTAGGGCCAGGTTGAGCCGCTGCAAGGGCGGAATAGCGGGAGGCCCCAGGGTCACTAAGGCCTGCTGTAGGGTATCGAGCAGGCTGGGGTCACCGGTTTGGGCCAGCATATCGACCAGCAGCGGGATGGCGCGGGGGTCTTGGCTACTGGCCAGGGCTAGGGCCGCCGCCTGGCGATCGCTAAATGAGGTCGCATTGCGGCTGAGGTTTTCCACCAGCGCTAAAAACAGCGCGTCGCCCGATGCCCCCCGGGCCGAGGGTAGACGCCGGTCTAACCACAGGGCGCCTAGCCCACCCAAGACAACCACCCCCGCCAGCGCACTGATCAACGGCAGATGTCGCCGCCAGCCCCGCGGCCCCAGCACCTGGGCCGAATCGGCCGGGGAAAGCACAATGGCGGTCAGGCCACCATACTCCTCGGTGGTCAGGCCCACCAGGGGCGACGGCGCGATCGCAAAGGAAGCCGGGTCGTCACCGTAGACCCCATCAAGACCCTGGGCGTAGCCAGCCTGGGCATCGAGGTCCCCATGGTCATCCTGGGCCTGATCCGCCGTGGGGTTGTACCGAGCGGGCACCTGTCCTCCCCGCAGGAGGACTACTCGGGTCTGGGCCAACCGGTCGTACCAAGCCCGCCGAGACGGGCTGAGCTGACCCGTGGCCCCGGCGCCTAAACCGCAGGCTAAGGTCAACCCCCCCAGCCAAGGCAAACTGGGAAAAGCGCCGCTGCCAATCCAGAGCACGTAGGCTCCAACCAAGGGCAGACCCCAGCGCCCCAGTTCCCTGACCAGGACAGCGGAACTGTTGGGTACGGGGCGATCGCGGCCAGTCACCTGCAGGCCCAGCCAGGCCTTAGGCCAGGTTTTGCCCCGGCTGGACAGGTGGTAGATCTGGCTGACCCCTAGGGCTACCGGGGCCACCAGGGCGCTAAACCAAAGCATATTGGTGAGCGGTGGCACATCGGTGACCAGCCACTGCCGGGGCCATCCCAGGGGACGGGCGATCGCCCCGTGGACGATAGTCACCACTGGAGTCAGCGGCACCACATCCGCCGTGGAGTGGTGCCGCACCACGTCCCCAAGACTCCAGGGGATGGCCACGCTGGTGACCAGCAGCCCCACCTCTAGCCCCCAGGCCACTAGCCGTCGCAGGGCCAAGCTGTGGGCTACCGAGAGCCGACCCTGCACCCGGGCCGTCGAGACCTGGGCCGAGATGGGCTGAGAGTTAGAGGTCTGCGCCATGGAGAACTCTGAAACAAGGTAGAGGGTGAGAATACGAGGTAGAGCTAGGCCATGGCTGCAAGGCAAACTGGCCGGAGTGGCTGGCATAATTGCCCCTCAATCATAGCGGAGCCGCCCCATCCTGGCGCTTTTTGGCCCCAGCTTCCCCACCGCGATCGCGCCCTATTTGCCGCGACTTCACCGCTACCGCCAACCATAATGGCGCTTAGCAAACTGGCACATTTACTGTCACAACCCCCCGTTCCGCTGAGTAAGATAAGAACAAATCAGCACACTACTCCTTAAAAAATGCAGGAGAACCCGCCATGACATCTCTACTTAAGACTTTCTCTTTACCGGCTGCCGTCCTCGCCCTGGCCCTTGGCACCGGAGTGGCCTCCGCTCAACCCGTCGGCCAGACTCCCCTGGCCAGCCCGATCCAACAAACGGGCTCTGTCACCCCCAGCGTT
This sequence comes from Cyanobacteriota bacterium, assembly GCA_027483425.1. GTDB lineage: Bacteria > Cyanobacteriota > Cyanobacteriia > Phormidesmidales > Phormidesmidaceae > Nodosilinea. The sequence goes on from JAIXUR010000267.1 coordinate 11,861, forward strand.
TCCTCTAGCTGCGGTGGGTTGATCAGCGATCGCCCGATTCAAATTTTGCAGGTCGACCAAGACTTTGCGGCCGTCGATGTGGCCATCAACGGCACAGGCGGGCTGACGCTGTTGATTCAGGGCAACAATGGCTTTAGCGAGTGCCACACCAGCAGCAACGGTGCCATCAACGCACCGGGGCTGCTCAACCGAGGCACCTACTCATTTTTCATTGGCAACAGCAGCCAAACCCCCACCAACTACTCCCTCACCATTAGCGAAAACTAATCGCTTTGCACAGGTAGCATGGCTTGCCCCAATGGCACTGGCCATAAAAAAAGCGTCCTCTTTGGAGGACGCTTTTTTCATCATCAATCAATGGACTAGCAAAACCTAGCCGATGATTTCATGGGCCTCGGCGATAGCCAGGTCGAGGGGAAGTTGCGAGCATTGCGCTCGTACATCACGTCCATACCCAGGTTGGCCCGGTTGATCACATCCGCCCAGGTGCCAATCACCCGACCCTAGGGGATACCCGCTGACTCGGCCATCGCCTAGGCCGTCAACTCCCCCAGGGCCGGGGCCAGGCAAACTCGGTTGCGCCCGGTCTGTTTGGCTTGGTACAGGGCCTGGTCGGCCCGACTTAGCAGATCCTGGGGGCTGAGGCCCGTCTGGGGCAGGGCCATGGCGAGGCCAAAGCTGAGGGTAATGCGCTGGGCCGTGGGGTGGGCAGCGTGGGGTAGGTTCAGAGCGGCGATCGCCCGCTGCATTTTTTTAGCCATGGTCTCGGCCCCCAGTTGATCCGTATGGGGCAGAATCACGGCAAACTCTTCGCCGCCGTAGCGGGCCAGACAGTCGCCCGAGCGGTGGAGGCAGCCCTGGAGCACCTGGGCCACGGCGGTGATGCAGACATCACCAGCGGGGTGGCCGTAGGTGTCGTTGTACTGTTTAAAAAAGTCGATGTCGCACAGGATCAGGGCTAGGGGTATCTGCTCGCGCTGGGCGCGCTGCCATTCCTGGGCCAGGCTGCGGTCGAAGTAGCGGCGATTGGCGATCTGGGTGAGGGCATCGGTGTTAGAAATGCGCTCTAGTTCCTGATTGGCGGCCTGGAGCTGCTGGTGCAGCTCGGCCTGGTGCAGGGCGATCGCCAGCTGCTCGGCCACCTGCTGGAGCAGATCCAGCTCCTCGGGCTGCCACCGCCGCGGGGTGGCGCAGGCATGGGTAATCAACAGCCCCCACACTCGCATCGAGCCATCGCTCTGCCGCTGCAAAATCGGGGCCACCATTTTTGACTGCACCCCGGTCTCTTGCATAAACTCGACCAGGCAATCGCCCCAGCTATCTAGCTCCACATCGGAGACAATGCGGCCCTGACCCTGGGCGTAGGCGGCGTAGCAGTCGGGGGGAAAGCACTCATCCTCCCAGCGCATGGCTAGGGCAACGGGATAGGCTGGCCGCACCGCCTCCTGAATGACGACTCCCGAATGATCTGAGTTGAGCCGAAAGATCAGCGTACGATCGGCCTGGAAATTGCGCTGGATTTCGGTGACCGCCGTCGAGAGAATCGCCTCTAAGTCCAGGGTTTCGCGAATGCGCTGGGTAATCAGCCGCAGGGTATGCTCCCGCTCGGCCCGGTAGACCAGCTCAGATTGGGCTCGTTTTAGATCGGTGATGTCGCGGGCCACCACCAGCACCGAGGTCACTGCTCTATCGGTGACCTCGGGCACCACCCGAGCCTGAAAAGTGCGGTGAATCCCAATCAGGGCTAGGGAGTATTCTAGGGACTGCTCTTGACCCGTGGCAAAGGCCTGGGCCACCGCCCCGTGCCAGAGGGTAACCAAAGCGTCTGGATAGCCCAGCTCCTCAGAGGTTTTACCCACCATGGCCGCCCTGGGCCGTTGACTTAGGGCAGTGACCGCCGGGTTTACGTAGAGAAAGCGAAACTCGCGATCGCACCGCAGAATGCAGTCAGGGGTATTTTCGGCTAGGGTGCGAAACTCCTGCTCTTGCTGGCGCAGGGTTGACTCCGCCAGAGTGCGATCGCCCACGTCGTAGAGCAGTGCTACCAGGTTGGCCAAGCTCTCCGAGCTGCTCACAGGGTTAGCTTCGTCCAAGCTCCAACGGTTCTTGGGATCGGTACCCAAGGCTGGCCCTAGGGGGGCTGCTGGCGGTCTGGTGGCGTTGACGTGGGGGGCATGGTTGGTGCTGGCATTGTCGCTGACCGTCAGTTGCTGTTCTGCTACCTCTCGCAGAATCCACAGGTGCCGATGGGGAGCCACATTCGCCGTGACCGTATACTCTACCTGGCGCACAGCACCGTCGGCCCGCCCCAGGGTCAGCTCACCCCGCGTCTGCCTTTTGGGTTTCTCCCCCGTTTGACCTGGGTGTTGAAACCCCAGCCAGATTGGCTCTAGGGGAGTGGCGGGGTGGATAAAGTCAACTAGGCAGCGGCCCAAAAGCTCGGCCTGGGGCAGACCAAACAGGTCGCAGGCGTTGGGGTTAACCGCCACGTAGCGGCCCTGGTCGTCGACAATCACCATGGCGTCTAGCGCCGCTTCAAAGAGAGCGTAGAAGAGGCGATCGCCCTCGTTGTTATTTCCCTGTAGCCCGGCGCGAACCGCCTCAATTACCTTCTGCATAGATCCTATTCTATCCGCCCAAAGCCGATATAGCCGGTATCAACGTGGGTGCGAACCAGCTTAGCCACGGAAAATCAGGAGAGTTAAGCCTTCTGGCTTAACTCTCCTGATTTCTAGCTCCTGAATGCTAAATTCTGGCAGCTCCCGAGAAGAGGTGGCCCGTTTTGAGCTAAGAGTATCCCAACTAAAAAAGCATCCATTTCCAGTACGCGAACTCGGCCCGTTGGACCGGTCGCGGAGAGACTCTGGATAAGTATTTAGTTGGAACACTCTAATCCCAGTTGCCAGATCTACCCTTAGACCTCAGCTGCCGCCAGCCAGCCCAGCACCAGGGGGTTGACCAACTCCGGTGCCTCGTCCTGGGGGCAGTGGCCGACACCGGGCAGTTCTTCCATCGCCCTGACTGCTGGATAATTGAGAAAGCTACGGCCCAGAGCGACGGGTTCCCAGGGGTCGTCTTGACCCCAGATGATCCACACCGGGCACTGCAACTGGGGCAACAGATCCTCGGGCAGGGGGCCTTGGGAGTAGCGCACAAAGGCTAGAAAGACATCGGCGGCCCCTGGGGTCAGCGCCGGGGCTAGAATCGCCTCGATCAGCTCGTCGGTAATCGCCTCGGGACGGTGGTAAGCCTGACCCAGCAGATTGCGAATAACGTTGCGACGGGCAATCTGAGCGAAAAAGAACCGTCCCACCGGAGGATAGCCCAGAATGCTCTGCACGATGGGGGTACTCAGGCGCTGGTGCCAGGGAATCTCGGCCCGGCGGCGCTCATGGAGCAGCCGGATCGAACAATTGAGCATGACCACGCCCTTGACCCACTCGGAGCCATCAACGGCAGCTTGCATCGCCACAATGCAACCGATGGAGTTGGCGACCAGGTAGGCTGGCTGGCCAATCACCTCGCGGCAGAAGTCTAGAATTTGCTGGCCCCAGGTCTCGAAGGTGTAGGCCAGAGGTTGACCAGGGGTCGGCTTATCAGAGAGGCCAAAGCCCAACAGGTCGATCGAATAGGCCCGGTGATGGTCAGCCAAGGCAGGCAGGTTCTGGCGCCAGTGATCGCTAGAGGCCCCAAAGCCGTGGATGCAGAGCACCGGGATGCCGGTGGTACCCATGGCCTGGTAACGAATGGAGAACCCCTGCCATGACCAGATCTTGACGTCAGGGGTAGCCAGGGCAATCGTCACGGCGGAACCTCCTAGGAAATATGGACTTGCTTAATACTCCTTAACATAACGGAAGGCGATAGGTTTGAGCCAGGGCGGATCTAGTCGCGAACCGACTCGCTAATCACGGCGATCGCCCACAGGCAGCCCAGCAAAACCAGCGATCGCGCCAGCACATGCTCCAAAAACACGGCGATCGCCTCGGCCACCAGGGGCATCTCTAGAACAATGGCCGCGATGTAGGTAATGGTGCAGCCCGCCAGGGCCAGTAAAAAATACTTCACCAGCTTGAAGGTCAGAGGCAGCAGCCCGTCGGGATGATGGGGGCGTCGCATGGTGGGGTCCTCCAGGATTAATCAGGGAACATTGGTTTGAGACGATGTAGCGCAGGGTGGGCATTGCTCACCCTGCGCTGCATCGTCTCAAACCAATGTTCCCTGATTAATCCTGGAGGACCCCACCATGCGACGACCC
>JAIXUR010000164.1 GCA_027483425.1 Cyanobacteriota bacterium
AAAAGAGCAGCCCCTGGTGCTTTAGCCCTAGGGTTACCGTAAATGCCCTGCGCTATGAACCTGAACCGCTTTTGCCGGATAACGGCTGGTTCTCGCCAGCTTTTCAAACACCCTCTTAAACTGGTAGAGCTATTTGTTCTAACGATAGCTGAAGAAGCCTTTGGTCTATGCAGCCAGGCTTGGAGTGTTCTAGCTCATTACTCGTCCAGGGATTTAATGTATGGGCCCATTGGGCTAGGTTCAGCGTCCTTTAATGAGGTTCCTCTCCTTAGAGGTTGTATGAAAAGGGTTCTCTCAGGTATAATTTGACGCCATGAGACAGCAAAAACACTGAATTTTGAGAACATGAGCCTACTCCAAAGGTATGGTCTGAGGAGCTCTTTGACTTTTCAAGCAACCTCTTAGCTAAATTTTCCGAGTAGAGTAATGTCACCAATGGATTTTGGGGTCAGTTTAGAGAACCGGTGATTCCCTATGTCTTCTGCCCAGCTCACGACCCTAGTTGAGCCTAAGCCCAAGCTTTCGACCATAGGGCGGTTTTTACAGTACTTTGCTCCCTACCGCCAAGAACTCCCCCTGGCCCTGGTGATGGTCACCATTGGGGCTACGACCCAGGCGATCGGGCCGCTGCTGATTGGCTGGTCGATCGATCACCTGATTCTCCAGGGCAACCTGCCGGGTTTGCTGAAAATGCTGGCCGCCTTGACCACGATCTATATCGTCGGAGTTTGGGCGATTCGGGGCCAGATCTGGCGGATGGGCTCCATTGTCCAGCGGCTACTCGGGCAGCTGCGGCAGGATATTTTTGACAAAATCCAGAGTCTGCCGGTGAGCTTCTTCGACCGCAGCGAAGCGGGCGATCTGATGAGCCGTCTGCTCAACGATGTGAATACGGTGAACCAGGCTTTTGGCCTCACCATTCCCCAGGTGCTGGGTCAGACCTTTAGCCTGGTGGGCATTATCATCGCCATGCTCGCCATTAATCTACAGCTCGGTTTGCTGAGCAATCTGGTGGTGCCGCTGATGATTTTTACCACCGGATTCTTCTCCCGCTGGGCCAGGGGGCGGTTTCGCATCACCCGCCAGACCATTGGTGACCTGTCCGCCAAATTAGAAGAAGACATCGGCAGCGTGCGGGAAGCCCAGGCCTTCAACCGCACGCAGCTCAACATTGAGGAGTTCGACAGCCTCAACGCCGCCAATCGCCGGGCCAATGTGCAGGCCGTGGCCGTTACAGCGGCCTTTTTGCCGTCCATCGACTTTCTCAATACCCTCGCCACCGCCGGGGTGATGGCCTATGGCGGCTACCTGGCGGTCACCGGGGTGATGACGGTGGGCACGGTCACGGCCTTTTTGCTCTACGTGCAGCAGTTCTTTCGCCCGATTCAGATTCTCAGCCAGTTTTATACCCAAGCCCAGTCAGCCCTGGCGGGGCTAGACCGGATTTTTCAGCTGTTGGATGAACCCGCCACGCTGCAGGATGCGGCCAACGCCACTGAGATGCCGCCCATTCGAGGCGAGGTGCGGTTTGAGCAGGTAGGGTTTGGCTATACTCCCCATCAGCGGGTGCTCAAGGGGGTCAATCTCTGCGCCCAGCCGGGGCAGATGATCGCGTTGGTGGGGCCGACAGGAGCCGGAAAGAGCACCATCATTAACTTGATCATGCGGTTTTACGATGTGTCGGAGGGGGCGGTCAAGATTGACGGCGTGGATGTGCGCAGCGTGACCCAGGCCAGCCTGCGCCACCAGATTGGCATTGTGCTGCAGGATAATTTGCTGTTTAGCGGCACCGTGGCCGAAAATATTGCCTTTGGCTTGCCCAAGGCCAGTCAGGCCGAGATTGAAGCGGCGGCCCAGACGGCCAATGTCCACGACTTCATCACATCGTTGCCCCAGGGCTACAGCACCCGCCTGGGCGAACGCGGCACGCCTCTGAGTCAGGGGCAGCGGCAGTTGGTGAGTATTGCCCGAGCGGTGCTGATTAACCCCAGAATTTTGCTGCTGGATGAGGCTACCAGCAGCATCGATACCCGTACCGAAGGGTTGGTGCAAGACGCGATCGCCATCCTCCTGCGCGATCGCACCAGCTTTGTCATTGCCCACCGCCTCAGCACCGTCACCCAGGCCGACCAGGTTTTAGTCATTCAGCAGGGAGAAATCGTCGAGCAGGGTACCCATGCCGAACTGGTGGCCCTCAACGGCATCTACGGCAATCTCTATAGTTTGCAGTTAGGCACCGATTAGGGGAACAGAGATAGTTTGAGCCGCCGGTCGATTCAGGCATGGGCGGTTATTCCTGGGCCCAAGTGCTCTCCCAGGGGCCACCCCCGACTTCAAGCCCGGCTTGGCTACTGGTGGCGGCCACCACTAACTCCAGATCGTGGCCTCGTCGTTGCCACAGCTTGAGGCTGAGATCGCCCTGGGCCGTGTCGCGGCATCGAAAGGCCATTCCATCCTGGGTGGGGACGCGCACCAGGGTGCCGGGGTGGGCCGTGGTGCCGGTGACTTCAACCCGATAGTCAGGGCGATCGCTGCGCATCTGCCAATCGCCCCACGGCTCCACCCGCCAGCTCACCCGTGCATTCCAGGGCACGAACTCGTAGAAGGTGCCAGCGTAGTGCACCCCCACCATCGCCACCGACTCCATCCAGCCCAGTACCTGGCGGCGGCCCCCCCCGGCAGTGAGGGCCAGGTCGGGCACCCCATCAAAGGCATTGCAGTGGAGCCAAAACCACTTTTGGGGAAACGATCGCCCCCAGTTTTTTTCGCTGTAGGCGGGAGCCTTGGCAAACTCGTAGCGATCGCCCTGCCACTCGACCCACCCCGTAGCGTGGCCGTGGGCCATCAGGATTTGCCAGCCCGGCTCAAAAATTTGCAGACTAGAGAGCAGACCTGCCGTGGATTGTTGGGGTTGCCCAGCACTGCCCCAGCCGTAGACGGGGTCGATGTGGTATTGCCAAACTACCCTGCCCCCGGTTGGATCCTTGAAATAGCCCTGGTGCCAGGTAGCCGTCACCTGGTAGCCCTCAGACACATCATCCTTAAAGTCTGACGGTGACAGCAGGCGGGGCGGAGTCTGGGCTTTCCCTCGCCAGTGGCCCAACCCTAGACCGTCAGGCCAAGCCCAAAATTGCGATACATCGGGGCAGGTGCGGCAAAAGTAGCGGTCATCGGGGCCGAGAATTTGTGCCGTACCCCCGCTGTGGGGCCGCCCTCCGGCCGGGTCTTCGATGGAGTACATGAAGGCAAAGGTCTGGCGGGCGGCGGGCAAGGTCAGGCGAAAGTACCAACCCTCGAAGAATCGGCCGGCTTGCCCATTCCAGTGGTAGCCACTGTGGGGAGTTTGGAGAGGATGGAGCATGGGGCCTGACAGGGTGAGTGGTGGTGGGAGAGTAGGGGCAGACCTATGTGTCTGCCCTGCTCGAATGGGTGGATGGGCGCGTGTGTTTTTGTGGGTGAGTAGGTAGGGGCAGACCTATGTGTCTGCCCTGTCTGCCCTGTTTGCCCTCCATCGCCGCGCTTACCCCTCGACCCAGCGGGGCACGTACTGCCAGCCGTGACGAATTTGGTCGCGGTAGGGCTGGTGGCCGGGCTGTTTTTCTTCGACCAGGTGCCAAAAGACGGCCGAGTGGTTCATGTGCACGGTATGGCACAGCTCGTGCACAAAGACATAGTGGACCAGCTCCGGAGGTAAAAACAGCAGCTTGTAGTTAAGGCTAATGTTTTTGTCGCTGGAGCAGCTGGCCCAGCGGGTTTTTTGGCCCCGAATGGAGATGCGGCCAAAGGGTAGGTTGAGCACAAAACTCAGCTCTCGCAGCCAAGGGGCAAATTCAGCCCGAGCCTTGCGGCTCAGCCACTGGCGCAGTAGGTCAGTGCAGGCGGCGCTATTGTCTACCGGGCCTCGCAGCAGCAGAGTTTGGGGAGCAATCTGGGTCATCGCCAGGGTGCGGGCGGGGGCCGGTTGGTAGGTGACCTGCCAGGTCTGGTGGCGCGATCGCACCTCAATTTGTCCTGGCTTTTCGTCAAAGTGGTCGTCGGTCAGTCCAGCGGTCTGGTGGGCCAGCCGCAGCCGCGATCGCCACAGCCAGTCACGCCGCCGGTAGAGCAGGTCGGGCACCTGGCCATGGTCGAACCCAGGGGGCACCACCACTTCCACTTGGCCATTCAGGTGCACCTTTATAGAGACATGGCGGGCACGGGCGCTCTCTCGAATGCGGTAATCGGGCAGGGGCACGGAGCCAGTCGGCAAAAGCTCTAGCTGTTCGGACGATTCAGCCATGGGCAGCAGGAACACAGCACTATATTAATAAGCTTTATCTCCGCCCAGCCGCATGGTTTTGTCTATAGAGAATCTACAGACCCTGCTTTGGACTGGGTGGAGCCTGTTCTATCCTACGGTGCCCTAGAAAAGACAGCAAAATTTGCTGGTGGGGCGGTCCAATGGGGCGTTCTTCCTTGGCGCGAGCCGAATAGCGCTTGCCCTGGCGAATGTCATCGACGCTCCACAGTCCTAGATCCAGGCCCTCCGTCAGCAAAAGGCTAGCGACAGGAACCACCAAAGGCCCGTGGTAGACATGGCGCACCACAGATTCCGCCTCCAGGCGCTGAAACAGCGCGAGCTGGGGTGCCGCGTAGCCAATTTCCTCCATCAGCTCTCGCTGCACGGCAACATCGGCAGATTCGTCCGGTTCCAGATGGCCGCCAAAGAAGGCCCAATGGCCAGGCCAGGCAATGGTGGGGATATCGTCTCGCAGCTGGAGCAGGAAGCGATCGCCCTGGTAGAGGATTGCGATCGCGACCTCAGGTTTTGGCACCATGGCAGGGGGGAGGTGGGTAGGGCTCGGACTATGGGGCTGGATATAGAGCGCTAACAGATAGATCTTAAAGAATGAGGGGAGAGTCAGATCCTCATCCTTGGCGATCAAGGCCCTATCTCTACCGCCCCGATCCTCGCCCGGTATAGCTGGTCAAGGATCTATTGAACCTATCCGGGCAATTGCCTCTGCTGAAATCAATGGTTCTAGTCATAGTCGATGCGTCCTGAGTGGTCATACCTGCCACTACACCGTCAGCACCCGCCATTTCGGACGATCTAAACCCGCCATGAATCAGCGAATATCAAGCGCTGGGCAGCAATAATTAACATTAATTAACACAATTAAGCCCTTGCCGCCAATTTCGAGATGTCGGCCGGGTTGTTTATTGAGTTTTGTTAATAGAACACCGATCCAGAGATCAATTTTTCGATCGGAATATTTCCGGAAGCCCGGTAGATCAAGGGCTTCCGGAAATTGAATTATTGTTAACCTCGTTCGAAAAGCGTCAAAATGCGAGACTATAATGCTCAAGAGCAATCACCGCCCAAGTAGCGGTTGTGCCCATAGGCGATGGCGACCTCGGGTACAGTTTTAGCCAAGGCGATTGATTCTCGATTTGCTTTTGTCTAGAGAGAGGAGAGTCTCCATGACAACTACCCCGCGGGAGCGGGAGGCGAAAGCCAAGGTTATCGTAGATAAGGATCCAGTACCTACTTCATTTGAGAAGTGGGGTAAGCCGGGTCACTTTGAACGGACCTTAGCTAAGGGACCCAAAACCACCACCTGGATTTGGAACCTTCACGCCGACGCTCACGATTTTGATAGTCACACCAGTGATTTAGAAGACATTTCGCGCAAAATCTTTAGCGCTCACTTCGGTCACTTAGCCGTCATCTTTATCTGGCTCAGCGGCATGTATTTCCATGGCGCTAAGTTTTCAAACTACGAAGCTTGGATGACCAACCCCACGGGCATCAAGCCCAGCGCTCAGGTGGTCTGGCCAATTTTTGGTCAAGAAATCCTGAATGCTGATGTGGGCGGTGGTTTCCACGGTATTCAGATTACCTCTGGTCTATTCCAGATGTGGCGGGCCGCTGGCATCACCAATGGCTACCAGCTCTACGTCACCGCCATTGGTGCGCTGGTCATGGCTGCCCTGATGCTGTTTGCAGGCTGGTTCCATTACCACAAGGCCGCTCCCAAGCTGGAGTGGTTCCAAAACGTGGAATCGATGATGAACCACCACCTGGCTGGGCTGCTCGGTCTGGGCTGTCTGAGCTGGGCTGGGCACCAAATCCACGTGGCGCTGCCCATTAACAAAATGCTCGATGCTGGCGTGGCTCCGCAGGATATTCCCCTGCCCCACCAGTTCATCCTGAATAAGAGTCTGATGGCTGACCTCTACCCCAGCTTTGCTGAGGGTCTGAAGCCCTTCTTCACCCTGAACTGGGGTGTGTACTCTGACTTCCTTACCTTCAAGGGCGGCTTGAACCCTGTAACCGGTGGCCTATGGCTGTCGGATACGGCTCACCACCACCTGGCACTGGCTGTGCTCTTCATCGTTGCGGGCCACATGTACCGCACCAACTGGGGCATTGGCCACAGCATGAAGGAAATTCTGGAAGGCCACAAGGGCGATCCGCTCCTGTTTGGTGGCAAGGGCCATGATGGCCTGTACGAGACCCTAACCACCTCCTGGCATGCTCAGTTGGCGGTTAACCTGGCTCTCATGGGTTCCATCACCATCATCGTGGCGCAACACATGTACGCCATGCCTCCCTATCCGTACATTGCGACGGATTATCCCACCCAGCTGTCGCTGTTTACCCACCACATGTGGATTGGCGGCTTCTTGATTGTGGGGGCCGGTGCCCACGCTTCCATCTTTATGGTGCGTGACTACGATCCGGCGGTGAACATGGATAACGCGTTGGATCGGATGCTCCGCTCCCGCGATGCGATTATCTCCCACCTCAACTGGGTATGTATTTTCCTAGGCTTCCATAGCTTTGGGTTGTACATCCACAACGACACCATGCAGGCCCTGGGCCGTCCCCAGGACATGTTCTCTGACACGGCCATTCAGCTGCAGCCAATCTTTGCCCAATGGGTTCAAGGTTTCCATGCTGCTGCGGCCGGAGGCACTGCGCCCAACGCCTTGGCCGGGGTTAGCCCCGTCTTTGGTGGCGATGTCGTTGCGGTGGCTGGCAAGATTGCGATGATGCCCATGACCCTCGGCACGGCCGACTTCATGGTGCACCACATTCACGCCTTCACCATCCACGTGACCGTGCTGATTCTTCTCAAGGGTGTGCTGTACGCCCGCAGCTCTCGGCTTGTACCCGACAAAGGTGAACTGGGCTTCCGGTTCCCCTGCGATGGGCCTGGTCGGGGCGGCACCTGTCAGGTTTCCGGTTGGGACCACGTGTTCCTGGGCCTGTTCTGGATGTACAACTCCCTATCCATTGTGATCTTCCACTTCAGCTGGAAGATGCAGTCCGACATTTGGGGTACGGTGAGCCCCGATGGTACGGTGTCTCACATCACTGGCGGCAATTTTGCCGCTGGCGCCATCACCATCAACGGCTGGCTGCGTGACTTCCTGTGGGCGCAAGCCTCCCAGGTGATCGGCTCCTACGGCTCGGCTCTGTCGGCCTATGGTCTGATGTTCTTGGGTGCCCACTTTATTTGGGCCTTTAGCCTGATGTTCTTGTTCAGTGGCCGCGGCTACTGGCAGGAGCTGATCGAGTCCATCGTTTGGGCTCACAGCAAGCTGAAGGTGGCTCCCGCTATCCAGCCCCGTGCTTTGAGCATTACTCAAGGTCGGGCTGTGGGTGTGGCTCACTATCTCCTCGGAGGTATTGCCACCACCTGGGCCTTCTTCCTGGCTCGAATTATCGCGGTGGGCTAGGTTTCTCGTCATGGAATCTCCTGGGGGGAAACCCAGGGCAGACACATTGGTCTGCCCCTACGGGTTTCCTCCTACCAACCGCACTCATGACTCAGATGTCGTACTAGAATCCCTTTTGATTCATGGCAACTAAATTTCCCAAATTTAGCCAGGACCTGGCTGCCGATCCGACCACACGGCGGATTTGGTACGGGATTGCCACCGCCCACGACTTTGAAAGCCACGACGGCATGACGGAGGAAAATCTTTACCAAAAGATTTTTGCTTCGCACTTTGGCCACCTGGCAATCATCTTTTTGTGGACTTCGGGCAACCTGTTCCACGTCGCCTGGCAAGGAAACTTCGAGCAGTGGATCAAAGATCCGCTCAATGTTAAGCCCATCGCCCACGCGATTTGGGATCCTCACTTTGGCCAGCCTGCGGTAGATGCCTTCTCCCAGGCCGGTTCTTCGACACCGGTAAACGTTGCGTTTTCTGGGGTGTATCACTGGTGGTACACCATCGGTATGCGCACCAACACCGACCTCTATACCGGTGCTGTATTCCTGCTGATTCTGTCAGCCGTCTTCCTGTTCGCAGGTTGGCTTCACCTTCAGCCCAAGTTCCGCCCCAGCTTGTCCTGGTTCAAAAATGCTGAGTCTCGCCTCAACCACCACCTGGCTGGTCTGTTTGGCGTCAGCTCTCTAGCTTGGACTGGACACCTAGTACACGTGGCTATCCCCGAATCTCGCGGTGTCCATGTGGGTTGGGACAACTTCCTCTCGATGAAGCCCCACCCCGAAGGCCTGATGCCTTTCTTCACCGGTAACTGGGGGGTCTACGCCCAGAATCCCGATACCTCTAGCCATATCTTTGGTACTGCAACTGGCTCGGGTTCTGCGATTCTGACCTTCCTGGGTGGCTTCCATCCTCAGACAGAGTCTCTCTGGCTGACGGATATGGCCCACCACCACCTGGCGATCGCGGTGATTTTCATCGTCGCTGGGCACATGTACCGCACCAACTTCGGGATTGGCCACAGCATCAAGGAAATCTTGAATGCTCACAAGCCCCCCGCAGGTGGTCTGGGTGAAGGTCACAAGGGTCTCTACGACACCTTGAACAACTCCCTCCACTTCCAGCTGGCGCTGGCCCTGGCTTCCCTGGGTGTAGTCACCTCCCTGGTGGCGCAGCACATGTATGCGCTGCCTCCCTACGCCTTCATGGCGAAGGATTACACAACCATGGCGGCTCTGTATACCCACCACCAGTACATTGCTGGGTTCATCATGGTGGGGGCCTTTGCCCACGGGGCGATCTTCCTAATTCGCGACTACGATCCCGTCGCCAACAAGGACAACGTCCTCGATCGCGTTTTGCAGCATAAGGAAGCGATCATCTCGCACCTGAGCTGGGTTTCGCTGTTCCTGGGCTTCCATACCCTGGGTCTGTACGTCCACAATGACGTAGTGGTGGCCTTTGGCACCCCCGAGAAGCAGATTCTGGTTGAGCCTGTCTTTGCCCAGTGGGTACAGGCAGCCTCCGGCAAGATGCTCTACGGCTTCGATACCCTGCTGTCGAACCCCGACAGTGTGGCTCAAACCGCCAATGCCGTATGGCTACCCGGTTGGTTTGATGCGATTAACAGCGGTACCAACTCCCTGTTTCTGACCATTGGCCCTGGCGACTTCCTGGTTCACCATGCGATCGCGCTGGGTCTGCACACCACCACCTTGATCTTGGTCAAGGGCGCGTTGGATGCTCGCGGTTCTAAGCTGATGCCCGACAAAAAAGACTTCGGCTACAGCTTCCCCTGTGACGGCCCTGGCCGTGGCGGCACCTGCGACATCTCAGCTTGGGATTCGTTCTACCTGGCGATGTTCTGGATGCTCAACACCATTGGTTGGGTGACCTTCTACTGGCACTGGAAGCATTTGGCTATCTGGTCTGGCAACGTGGCTCAGTTCAATGAGTCGTCTAACTACCTGATGGGCTGGCTGCGGGATTACCTGTGGCTCAACAGCTCTCAGCTGATCAATGGCTATAACCCCTACGGCATGAACAATCTCGCCGTCTGGTCCTGGATGTTCCTCTTTGGGCACCTGGTCTGGGCGACTGGCTTCATGTTCTTGATCTCCTGGCGGGGTTACTGGCAAGAGCTGATCGAAACCATCGTATGGGCTCACGAGCGCACTCCCCTGGCGAACCTGGTTCGCTGGAAGGACAAGCCCGTTGCTCTGTCGATCGTTCAAGCTCGCGTGGTAGGTCTGGCTCACTTTACAGTGGGTTACATC
>JAIXUR010000329.1 GCA_027483425.1 Cyanobacteriota bacterium
GGCCGTAGCCTCAACCGGCACCGGATTGCTCCCAGTGGACGGATCAACCTCCCCGGAGACCTCCTCCTGACGGCCATTGCGCAGGGCAACCAACGCCTGTTTGATAATCACGGCGGCGGGTACAGCCACAATGACTCCCAGCAGGCCACCGACCCTGGCCCCCGACAGAATGGCGATAAACACCCAGAAGGGGTTTAGCCCGGTGACACTGCCCAGTACACGGGGGGCAATCCCATTTTCGACTAGCTGCTGCACAATCACAGCGGAAATTAGCATGGGAATAGCAATTTTAATATCCCGCAGCGCCACCAGCAGGGTGACGATGATGACGCCGACGGTGCCGCCAAAGGGCACCAGAGCCAGCAGGCCCACGGTCAGGCCAAACAGCGACCCAAAGGGCACATTGAGCAGGCCAAAAATAATAGTCAAGGCGGTGCCAAAACAGCTGGCCACGATGAACTGACCCAGGAAGTAATTGCTAAAGCTCTGGCGCAAGGTGGCCGAGAAGGGTCTCTGAATACCCTTCGGCAGCAGGCCCACTACCCCCGCCCATACCTCCTCGCCGTGCTGGAGCAGGTAGAAGGTGAGCACCACCGTCAGCACCACATCGAGCAGCTTGTTGGCGGTAAAGACCGCTATGTTGATGGTGAGGTTGAGGGCTTCGCCGGCAATGGACTGAATTTCGCGCTTGAGGCGATCGTTGGTCTGGGTAATGATTCCATCGAGGTTAATGGGCCAACCCCATTCAGCCAATTGGCCGTCGAGCACCATGAGTTGGGTCTTGCCGGAGTCGAACCAGTCGGGCAGGCGCACCACCAGTTGTTGACCCTGATCGATCACGAAGGGCAAGACCGTAATCGCTAGGGCCGAAAAACCCAGCAGGGCCAATATCAACACCAGGGTGGCTGACAGGCCCCGCTTCAGACCAAGGATTTCGAGCCGACCCATGGGATAACTGAGCAAAAAGGCCAGCAAGGCGGCAATCAGCACCGTCACTAAAATCGAGCGGAAGTAGCCAAAAATAATGGATACGGCCCAGACATTGAGCAACAGCAGGGGTATCGCCAACAGCACCAGGATCGATTGGGCCATGGGGCTAAGCTTGTCCCACCAGCGGGCTAGCCAGCTGGTGGTGGCGGGGTCACTCCCCTGGGCTGCACCGTGCTCCATAGTTCTGTTCAAGGGTTGGCTCGTTCGATATGACGTGGCTGAGAGGGGCATTTGATAGCCATCTACAGCCTACGGCAAAGCTATGGATTTCAGGCGGCTGCGATCGCCTTTTTTGCCGCGCCTTTTTTGTCGCCAGGGCAAAGGTTCATCTCAGTGGGTGGGCAGAACAGGGGGTAATATGTAAACAATTTAAAACAGCCTTCAGCTAACCCCTCTGTCAAATTCTAAGTTATCCACCCTATGCTTGCCTCCCACCCCAGTCAGACCACCGGGATTATCCTCAAGCAGCCACACCCCCAAAAGGTACTGGTGCTGGGCGATAGCCTGGTGTACGGCTTTGGCGACCCCGAAGGCGGGGGCTGGGTAGAGCGCCTGCGCCGCCTCACCATGGAGCCAGGCCAGGCCGGAGCGGTGTTCTATAACCTGGGCGTCCGGGGCGACGGGGTAGGCCAGGTGCAGCAGCGCCTCGACCATGAGTTTCGCTACCGGGGTGAGTTACGCAACCGCCTACCTGATCTGCTGGTGCTATCGGTGGGCATCAATGACTCAGCTCGAGTGGGCAACCCCCTGGGCCGCCACCGTACTGATTTTGACGAGTTTCAGGATCAGATCAATGAGCTGCTCACCCAGGCACGACGGCTATGCCCCGTGCTGTTTGTGGGCATGACCCCGGTCAACGAACAGGCCATGCCCTTCTCGGAGGTGCTGTACTACACCCACGCCGATCAGTGGCGCTGCTGCGAAGCCACTCGCCTGGCCTGCACCAGCCACAATATTCCCTATCTAGATGTGTTCCATCTCTGGCTGGGTCGGGGGGAGCCCTGGTGGCTGCCGCTGATTTCTGCCGACGGGTTGCACCCCAATGTGGCGGGCTACCGGGCCCTGCTCCACGACATTCTGACCTGGGATGCCTTTCAAGCCGCTGTGGATCTGACTGCGGTACCGTCTTAACGTATTCCAACAACAAGTATTCCAACAACTCACTATGCCCGCTGTGCAAGACCCCGATTCGACTCCCATGGCCCCTAGGGTGAACAAAGCCTATCGATCGGTCACCGATCGCACCGCCGCAGGCAAAGCCCTCCGCCAAACCGTGAAACGCTCTGACCTGGCGGTCTACCACCCGGATCCGAACCGCCCCGACCCGATTGATATCCTCGCGGCCCAGGCGAACAACCGCCTCCCAGGCCTGGTGCCCATTCGCTACGGGCGCATGCTGGCCTCTCCCTTTGCGTTCCTGCGGGGGGCAGCCGCGGTGATGGCGGCCGATATTGCCCCCGCCACCACCACTGGCATCCAGGTTCAGGCCTGCGGCGACATGCATGTGTCGAACTTTGGGGTCTTTGCCTCCGCTGAGCGCAACCTGGTGTTTGCCATCAACGACTTTGACGAAACCTACCCTGGCCCCTGGGAGTGGGATATGAAGCGGTTGGCCGCCAGTATTGTGGTGGCGGGTCGCCATTTGGGGGGCGATCGCGCCCTCTGTCAAACCGCCGTGACCGCCGCCGTTGAATCCTACGCTCGGCATCTAGCCCACTACGCCGACATGAGCTATCTGGATCTCTGGTATGACGTGATTACCGAAGATGAGCTCCTGGAAAAATTGCCCGAGGATAACGAGAAAGATGCTCGCCGCATGCTGGCTAAAGCACGGGAGCGCAACCACCTGCAAGTGCTGGAGGAAATGACCAACCTGGTGGACGATCGCCACCACATTATTGAGTCGCCCCCCCTGGTGGTGCGGGCTGAAACCCTCGGCGATGACTCCGCCGTGGTCGCCGACCTGGAGGCGCTGCTGCAAGATTATTTGGCCTCGCTGAGCGGCGATCGCCGCTTTCTCCTATCGCGCTATCGCCTGCTAGACGTCGCTCGGCAAGTGGTCGGGGTAGGCAGCGTGGGCACTCGCTGCTGGGTTCTTTATCTGGAGGGTAAAGACGCTGACGACCCGCTGTTTTTGCAGGTGAAGGAAGCCCAACCCTCCGTGCTAGCCCCCTACGCGGCGGCCATCGGTGGCCTGTCCGGCCTGGCACCCGCCGCGAATCGTCTACCCGCAGACCACCAGGGACAGCGGGTGGTCATGGGTCAAAAGCTGATTCAGGGGTCTCCC
>JAIXUR010000279.1 GCA_027483425.1 Cyanobacteriota bacterium
CCTCGGGGGCTGGGGTGGGGTGAACAGCCATACCGGGCAGAGCCAGCATAAGCACCAGCACCAGCATGAGCCCCGGCCCATACCAACGCGATCCCATGGTTGGGAATCCCATGGTTGGGAATCCCATGGTTGGGAGCCGTCGCTCCCGGTGGCCTAATCCTTCATATCCCTGATTTGCCATACCCCTGATTTGCCGTAAATTGAAGGAAAAAACATCCCTAAGCAGGTGTTTGAACAGGGCATTCCAGGGTGCTGTTAGCGCCATGGTTACCGTAAAAGTCTGGAGACCTAAGCCATCTTGACCCACTTTTGGAGTCTAAAGTCAGACTCTCTCAGGCTTTTCCAACCCCCTCTAACGGTAAAAATACTAGTCTGTTACGGGTACAGAAAAGTTCAGGGGAGCCTTTCTTTGCGCCCAACGGCGTTATTTGCGATATTTCTGCCCTTTGGAGATTTTTTGAACCACCTTTTTCGACCGGCTTTGTATGATGGGGGAATGTTGCCGTCGGGCCAGTGGCCTTGGCGGCGATTGTTCCTGTGGGCCGCTGCCAATCCGATCCAGAGGTTAAATTCCCTGTGATTTTGTCGCCTTCTCCTACCATTAATCGCGGTAAGTCTCTGTACGAGCAGGTCTATCAGGCGCTGCGATCGGCCATTTTGACCGGGGCGTTACCGCCGGGCGATCGCCTGGTCGAAACCCAGCTGGCGGAGTGGCTCCAGGTGAGCCGTACCCCCCTGCGAGAGGCCCTGCGCCAGCTCCAGCAAGATGGTCTGGTCACCGCCGATGTCAGCGGTGGGCTGCGGGTGACCACCATCACCGCCGCCGATGCCCAAGAGCTCTACGACTGTCGCCTGGCCTTGGAGTCGTTGGCGGTGGCGGGGGCCTGCGTTTACGCCACCGATGAGCAATTGAAGGCGATTGCAGCCTGTGTGGTCAAGGCCGAGGGGGCTACGGCCAACAGCCACGGCAGCCTCGCGCCAGAGCATTTACTGGATGTCGACTACCAGTTTCATCACCTGATTGCCGAAAGCTCCGGCAATCGTCGGCTGGTGTCGCTGCTGGATACGCTGTTTGACGCCATGGCCCTGCTGCGCATTCAAACCCTCCAGAAAAACCCCAATGTGCTCGATATTCGCCTGGAGCATCGCCAGATTTACGAGGCTATTCTCATCCGCGATGCTGAGGTAGCCGTGGCCGCCATTACCCACCATCTGAGCGCCAGCAAAATTCGAGTGATCAAAGAGATTGGGGGTACCTTACCCGCGATCGCCGCCGCCGTTACCGAGGTGTGAGCCCACGCCTCCCTGGGCTGGGTGCGGTCGGGGTGCGGTGGGGGATCGGGGTCTGATAGGATCTTGGGGGCCAAACCCGTTACCCAGGAGCTACTGTTATGTCTCAAACGCCTACCACCGGTGCCGATGCCGTTGATGCCGCCATCGAGCAAGGCATTGACCTCGACGGCACGCCGATTCCTGCCGCCAAGCTCGATCTCTACCACACAGTGATGGCGAAGGAGGCCGGGCGGCAGCGCAGCGGGGTATCGAATTCGATGCGATCGCGCATTGTGCGGATTGGGGCCAAGCATTTCTCCCAGGATGACCTCAACGCCATGCTGGCCGCGGCTGACTTTGCGCCCTTGAAGGATAAGGAAATCGCCTACTTCTACGGCGGCAAATAGGCGATCGGAGCACCGGAAGTAGGGTGGGCACTGCCCACCATCCCCATCCCGCCCCATCCCCGGCCTCACCCCTCCAACTCAGCCCGAGCCCGGATCGCTAAGCTTTTCAGCTCTGCCAAGCCGGGCACTCCCTCGGCCTGCCCGGCCTCCCCCTGCACCAGCCACAGCAAATACTCAATGTTGCCCGCTGGCCCCAGCAGCGGCGACCAGGTCAGCCCCCGGTAGGCCCAGCCCAGGGTTTGGGCCGCCTCTAGCACCCTGGCGATCGCATCCCCCTGATCGCCCGCGTCGCGCACCACGCCCTTCTTGCCGACGCGATCGCGCCCCACCTCAAACTGAGGTTTGACCAGCAGTACGGCTTCGCGCGGGGGCTCCAGCAGCGCCCAAAAGGCGGGCAGTACCTTGGTCAGCGAAATAAACGACACATCGATCACCCCCAGGTCAGGGCGGCGATCGCCGTCGCCGTAGAGCTGGTCGGGGGTGAGGTGGCGCAGGTTGGTGCGCTCGCGCAGCACCACGCGGGGGTCTTGGCGCAGGGCCCAGGCCACCTGACCGTAGCCGACATCGATGCCATAGACTTGCTCGGCCCCGGCCTGTAGCAGGCAGTCGGTAAAGCCGCCGGTGGAGATGCCGCCATCCAGGGTGATGCGTCCGGGGATGGCGATCGGAAATTCGGCCAGGGCTTTGGCCAGTTTTTCGCCGCCCCGCGAAACGAAGGGCGATCGCGCCTTCACCAGCAATTCCACATCCGCCGCAAAGGCGGTGCCGGGTTTATCGACGACGGCGTGGTTGACCTGCACCTGCCCCGCCCGAATCAGTCGCTGGGCCTGCTGCCGCGAGTCGCACAGGCCCCTGTCTACCAGCAGGGCATCGAGACGCTGTTTGGCCATCTGGGATCCCCTAGGCCGCGCTGCGGGGGCTGAGACCCTGCCGACCGGCGATCTGTTCGAGTTGTTGTTTGACTAAATCGAGGCCCGCTTTGGTACCCTGGCGATCGTACAGGTCGCAGGCCTTGAGCAGGGCCTGCACGGCCAAGCCGTCGGTGCCCATGTTGGCGTAGGCGAGGCCACCGTTGTGAAAGGCTTCGGCGCAGTCGGGGGCGGCCACCATGACGGCGATAAACTGGTCGATGGCGGCGGGGTAGCGGCCCTGGGCAAAGACGGCGCAACCGGCCTCAAACTGGGCTCGGTTCTGGTCGCTGAGGGGGGTGGAGAGGGTGATCACGGGGGTGGGAAAGAGGGCGCTCTGGCCCAGGGGGCGGCGATAGGCCCACACCATGGCCCCCATGCCGAGGCCCAGCACGCCGAAGACCACCGAGAGCCAGATCACGAATTCCATAGGGTTGGCGCTCCGAACAGTCGAACAGCATCAGGCGAACAGAAACCGTTGCAGGCTCCAGGCTTGCAGATGTCTTCATCGTAACAGCGTGCTTTGCCGGAAAATTAGTTCAACCGGCTGAATAGTCTAGAGAGATGACTGAGTACCCTGATTCTGAGCCCTACTCCCCATGCCGCCAATCTTCAAGGGAATCGCGATCGCCGTTACGGGCCGGTCTTTGACCATGGCGCTGTTGGTGGCTGGGGCCATGTCCCTGGCCGGCTGTGAGGGTAAACCCCCTGAACAGGCCGCGATCGCCACCGTGCAAGAAATCGTCGCCGCCCCTGTCTGGGTAACGCTCGATCAGGCGTTACCGGCACCGGCCCAGGCTAACCAAGCCATGGCCTATGGCGATCAAATTCGCACCGAAGATCAGGCCCTGGCCGAGGTGGGCCTAGCCGCTGGGCCGGTGTTTCGCATCGGCGGTGACGCCACGTTAACGTTGCGACCTAACCAGCTTCAGCTAGATGGGGGGCAAATGATTACCTGGGTTGAGGGGGCAAAGACAGAACCCGTTGAAATTGTTACCCCGACAGGGATTGCGGGCATTCGGGGTACCACCGTGTTTGTCAATATTGCCGACGACCCCACGGCTCCCACGGAGTTTTTTTCCTGGGAGGGGCAGGTGGCGTTTCGGTTAGCCGATGGCGGGGAGGAGGTGATGTTGAACAGTGGCGAACAGCTGTTTGTGTTTCCCGGCGATCGCGATATTGACGCGTTGCGGCAGCGGGTGCAGCCCCTCGATCGCGCCGCCGCCTTGCAGCGATTGCAAAATAGCCCCCTGATCAATGGGTTTAGCCGCCCGATCCCGACGCGATCGCAAATTGAAGCCACGGTAGACAGCCTGGAATAACCGGTTGCTCCCTGGTTCCCAGGCTCAGCCTGGGAATCCTCCCCCGAGGCTCCGCCTCCTGCCCTGC
>JAIXUR010000093.1 GCA_027483425.1 Cyanobacteriota bacterium
GCAACGGCTTCAATTTGGTCGAAATAGTCTTCAACTTCTTCGAGAAAATTGAGGCGAACCTGTTGTTCTGTATCCATAGTAGTGTCTCTGTGAGCGACGTTTAGCAATCAACGAGGCAGTAGGCAATAGGTTTTGAAGGTTGAGGATAGAGGTGATACCGAATCCGACTCACAAAACCCCGATTCGAATCCGATACCCGGTAGGGGCATTGCACTGCAATGCCCCTACAAATCGGGGGTATACAGACAGGATTTGGTATGAGAGGGTTGAGGTCAACGATGCCCTCAACCCTAAGCACAGGTACCTTAGGTAATTTCTCGAAAAGAGTTTCCCCAATGGTGGGCAGTGCCCACCCTACAGCGGCTACAGTCGCTGAATTAAAGCTGGTATCATCTTTCCTAGAAATCTCCTGAATACTCGCGTTGTTCTAATCGACCTTAAACTGCTCCACAGAGGCCTGCAGCTTTTGGGAGACCTGCGCCGTTGTTTGCATGGCCTGGGCAACCTCGCGGGATTCCATCGAACGCTGTTTTGATGCCTGGGTGACCTGTTCCATGACCGTTGTTACGCTCTGGGCCGATGCCGCCTGAGCGATCGCGCTTTCAGAAATGGCCCGCATCAGTTGGTCAATTTCCTGGGATCGTCCTAACACTTCAGTCAAGCGCCGCTTGGTAGTTTCCACCTGGTGGGTACTGTCCACAACCTGGGTGGTGCCTTGTTCCATGGCCGCTACCAGTTCCTGGGTTTCAGACTGAATGCTGGTGACAATTTTGGCGATTTCCTTGGTTGCTGCGGCTGATTGTTCAGCCAGAGCCCCCACCTGCTCAGCCACTGCCGTAAAGCCTTGACCGAGTTCACCGGCCCGAGCCGCCTCCACACTGGCGTTAATCGAGAGAAGGTTGGTTTTTAGGGCCAATTCATCAATCAAGGAAACCACCTGGGAAATCTTCTGGGCTGACTCGCCCAGACGTTTCATTTTCTTCGTGGTGTCTCCCATGGTGGTCCGCAGGCCGAGAATGCTGCTCACCGTTTGATCCATGGCCTGGTTACCCGCCTGCACCGTTTCGTAGGCTGAGTTGGCAATGGTTGAGGCCTCTTCAGCATTGTGGGCAACGGTCTCAATGGCTTGAGACATGGTCTGTACAGAGCCCAGGGCAGACTGGATATCCTTGGCCTCTAAAATGGCTTTCTCAGCCAGCTCACGAATCGCAACCTCATTTTGGTTGAGAGACTGGTTCACCTGGCCCGAAGAATCTCGCACCTGAATAGCGATCTCTTGCAGGTTTTCAATGACCGCGTTGAACAAGTCAGCGACAATACCGATTTCCCCTTCCATGAGCTGGGCCCGGGCGGTCAGGTCTCCATCAGCCGCACCTTCAATGCGGGTCATCATGCTGAGAATCTGTGTTTCTAGGGACTGACGGCGTCGCTCTTGTTCGGCGGCAGCGAATGTTTGGGTCTCAAGGGCGGCCAAACTACCCATGGCAAGGCCGAGCCGTTGAGCTTCTAGCTGGAGCATAGAAATCTCTTCGGGTTGCCAGGTATGAAGTTGGGCACAGTGGTGGGCGACCAATAGACCATACAATTCACCGGCAACCTGAATGGGGACCACTAGGTTCGATTTAATCTGTAGGCGCACCATCAACTGCTGGTGGTCGGGGTGGAAGCCTGAGTTCATCACGTCATCGGTGGGCACGACCCGGCCCTGTTGGTAGGCGTCGATCAGGGTTTGGGGAATGCAGGGATCGCTAATGGTATCCCCCAGGGCGGCTGGGAAACCGGGCAGAACAGCTTCACCGGCAATGTAACCGGTCAGGTCGGGCTTAAAGCGATAGACTACTACCCGGTCTGCCGCCAGTTTGATGCGCACCTCATCCAAATACTTATTCAGCGGTGCCAGCATATCACTGTCGCTTTTCGCCCGGGCGATCGAGGCCAGGGATTCCGCCCGATCGGTTTCATTCTGCTGGAGGCTGAGTAGGTTCTTGACCTGTTTTACTAGGTTGTTAAAGGTGCCCGCCAACTGTCGGGTCTCTAATGTACCGACTTCGGCAACGGTAATGTTCAAATCACCATCGGCCACTTGGTTAGCGGTATCAGCCAACTCGTTAATGGGGGCCGAAATCTGACGGGATAGGTAGAGAATAGCAGCGACGGCAACAGCACTGAGGATGCCACCAATAATCAAGAATTTCTTGAGAATATCATACTGGGTCTCTTCTAGCTTAGCTGTATCAATGGAGGAGATCGCAACCCACGGGAGATTGGGCACCGTGGCCATAGCGTAGTGTTTGGGGCCATCGTTAAACTGTGCGATCAGGACATCTCCGCCCTGGCGAGCCCGGCGCTCTACCCGTAACTCTTGGACGTTGATCGCTTTTAGGGTGGCTGTCAGTTGCTCTGGGGATTGCTCGCTGGCGGCAGCCGCTTGTAAGGCTGCGGCAATTTGAGTAACGGTTTCTCCCCCCGTAGCCGTTTGATCGGCCAGTTCACTGCTGGGGGTGGCCACGGCTTGGCCATCTTCCCCCGCCGTGAGGGAGGCTATCACCTGACCGGTAGACGGATCAATCACCTGGATTTGGTTCGACTGTTCGACCGTGCGGAGAAACTCGACCAGGTTGTCATTTAAGCCCGCCAGGGATGCCCCAGATTTAATGACACCTAAAACTTCAGCGGTAGTGGGATCTTGAATGGCCGTTGACAGCGTTAGAACGTGGGCATCTGCTGACTCATCGTATTCCGGTGGTTCTAGAAAAGAACCGTCTTTATGGGCACCCTGCCACCAATCCTCATCATTCTGAACAAAGTCAGAGGTGATGTTGGAATAGGCCACGTTAAAGCCGTCGCGGCTTGTTACAAATATCTCTTCTAGACCCGCCTTCTCGGATACCTGTTGCAGATAGGTGTTAAGACTGGCATTGGGCAGCAGTTGTTTACTACCGCCATAGTACTTTTCTAGGCGTTCCACTGGAACTTGGGTCAGTTTTTTGGTGGCTACTTCTTGGTCAGCCGACTGAAGCGCCTGCTGAAGTGCGGGATTAATGCCCACCAGTTCCGCATTCGTACGGAGTTCTTTCATAAAGACGGAGCTGAGGTCGCTACCAACGATGGCTTCGTCCAGAAGATAGTCTTCCTCTGCACTGTGAACTCGATCCCGAGTAATCCAGTAGTCCACGGCGCTCAGAATGGCCAGGGGCAGGATCGTTACCGGCAGTAGGGTGAGAAGTAGACGGCTCCGCAAGGTGCGGGCCTTAGTGCTGCCGGATTTGGCAGAGGTCTTAGGGTTCGATTTGTCAGGGTCGGGGGTACGCTCGGGGGGTGGGGTAAATTGGTGGCGTTTGGTGGCCTTTAGGCGCGCCTTGGCCGAGGGCGGCGGCGGGGGCACCGATGCCCCATTGCTGTGGTTAGGGGTTTCAGAGTAGGAGAAAGGCTTAGCAGTCGTCATGGGTCGAGGCCTCAGAGGTGTACGAGTCGACGAGTAGGGGGCCTTAAACAAGTCGTAAGGCATCCTACAAGGGTGAAAATTAAAGGCAGAGAAGTGTGTAGGGCGGGTTTGCTTAACCCCTAACTAGCCCTTGGCAGGTGATCAACGGGAGGTTAATGCGGGTATGGTGGCGATCGCTTTGACATCGAGCACCGGAATAGATTGCCCCTCTCGCCCCACACAACCCCGTAGAAAGGGTGTGAGTGCGGCGCTAAAGTCACCGATAGGCGATTCAATGTCCTCTGGTTGGAGGCGCAGAATCCCCTGAATGTCCTGAACCGTTAGGGCCAGTAAATTGGTATCTTCGGGGGCCTCAGGGGTGGGAACCAAGCGTACCGTCAGCATGGAGTAGTACTGACGGTGAACGGTTGACACAGGAATTTCCAAGAGCTGAGCCAAATTGACCACACAAACTACCTGGTTACGAGCGTTCATGACGCCCAAAATGCAGGCGGGCAAATTTGGGATCGGGGTGACCATGTGGGTCGGCACCCAGGCCGATTCCTGCACATCCTCCAGGGCAATCAGGGCAGGCAGGTTGGGAGCAATGTCGATCTTCAGGTAGCGATCGCCAGTCTGAACATCCGGTTGAAATAGCTGGGGCAGCAGTTGCTCTAATCTGGCCGTGGAGGTGGTTTCCGTCGATGGCGGAGATGATGTAAGTGACATAGGTTTAGCCCAAAACTGACTTTACAGCACCCAGCAGTTGCTCCTGATTGCAAGGCTTAACCAGGTAAGCCACGATGCCTTGCTTTTTGGCCCAGGCTTGATCGACCTGACTATCTTTTGTGGTGCAGGCGATCACCGGAATGTTAGCTGTCTCTGCGACTTTTTTGAGCTTGCGGCAGAGTTCTAGACCACTCATATCTGGCATGACCAAATCAGTCACAATCACATCGGGGGGTTGAGCGGTTGCTTTCTCTAGGGCATCTACTCCATTAACCGCTGTCGAAACTTGGTACCCCCCGCTGGAGAGATAACCGCTAATCAGATCCAACTCAGACTTCAAATCATCAACGACAAGAATCTTACTCATGACTTTTTTCCTAAAAATTAGCTAACAATGCAACAGACAGATCAGTCGACTACGATGTCGGGATAGATGCTTTTCAGCTCACCCTGTTCTTGATCCTAGGAATGGGTGATACTGATAGTTTTCCCAGGTGACCGCAATGAATACCGTTGGGTTGGCGATAATCGCTAGGCCAACTCCATTGAGCGAAATTTTAGTGCAGGTACTTTTCAACTACAGCTAGCAAGCTACCGCGCGTGAAGGGCTTAACTAGATAGTCTGTGGCACCGGTAACTTTAGCTCGTGCCTTGTCAATTAAGCCCGAGCGGCCGGTTACCATAACAATGGGTGTCTCACGCAGGGCGACACTGTTGCGGAGCAGGCTACAAAGCTTATAGCCATTGATCTCCGGCATCGTGATATCCATCAAAATCAGGTCTGGCTTTAGCCGAAAGAGCACTGATGCTGCTTTGACCGGGTCATCAATCTTGGTTACCTCATACTCATCGTGGTTGAGAAAGCGGTGCATCTCGTTCAAAATCGTTGGGCTATCATCCACACAGGCGATTTTGAATACTTTAGTAGCGGCCTCTTCCTGGATGAGTCTCAGGGGAGTGTGTGGGATACTGGGTAGCTCTCGATAGACCTCTTGAGGATCATGTAAATAGACCTCTCCCCGCTTGATAAATGGATACAGCAGGTTGGCGATCTTGATCTCGTCTTGATTCAACATTAGGGCCAGTTGTCGAATGCTCATGCCCCTTAAAAGCTTGCTGAGCTTGATCAACTCTGGAGAGCTGGTATCTTTTGAGCCTTTGGAAAAAAGATAGGGACGTTGGTGAGGAGATTTAATCAAATTATCAAATTTTTGCCATTGCTGCATTCGATCCTGGAAATGGCTGATCAAATCTCCTAGTTCCAATCTTGGCTCTAGAATGGTTTCTTCGCTGGTGCTAGCCTGTCCTTTAGTCCACTGGTAGTGCCCCTCCGTGAGCCAGAGAAAACTCTCGATGGCTTCCTTAGTCAGGTTCTCTAGGAGCTGCGTAAACTCTATGACGTTGAGATAGCCGTGGCGATGAAACCAGGTGATGATGGGGTTTCTAGATCCGGGTTGGAGCCAGTCTTCGGATCGAATCATCAGGCCCGTTTCAGCCAGGGACTGATTGGCCGTGGTGAAATTAGTAATGCCAACGCAACGAAAATGGTAGTCTAGCGTGGCCAACGACTGGAATGAACCTGACGCGTATTGAAGCTTACCATTGCGAAAATAAATTCGCCAAACTACCTCATTATTAAAGGCTTGTAAATAGCCATCCTCATGCCTTGCGGCAATATCCTTGAGGGTTTGCACTGGATCGCTTAGCCAGTTGACAATCTCTAGAGATGCCTCGGGCAGGCGGTCTATTTCAGAATCAGACATAAGAAATCACGCAAAAGAGTCTTTTAATCCGTCATATAGCCATTTTCAGCCTAGTGAGGTATGGTGAAAGACCTAAAATCCTTGCTGTACGGCAATTTCAAGTCTTGATTTGTACATCACTAGAGTGGGAAACGCTGTATATAGAGTTAGCACGATAGCAATCAGGCATGATTCAGTGTT
Organism: Cyanobacteriota bacterium; assembly: GCA_027483425.1. Lineage (GTDB taxonomy): Bacteria > Cyanobacteriota > Cyanobacteriia > Phormidesmidales > Phormidesmidaceae > Nodosilinea. Next base: position 6,097 of record JAIXUR010000093.1, read on the forward strand.
TCCACCGAAATTTTAAATCATGTCTATTGGCTGAAAGATCGTTGCTCTTGGGTGATTTCTTAGGGAATTTACTATTATGGATTTCTCTGTTACAACGTCATCGCTTTTGGGTTTAATAAAAAATATCAGTTTTCTAGAGCAGCCTTTCTGCGGTGCATTCGCGAAGCAATGCACCGCTACAAGACTGGATGAACCCAGCTTATAACCATCTTGTCTTGAGAGGATTTCTGTTTTGAGTCTTGGACTAGATAGACGGCCAAGGTTCAGCAGCGGGTCGGCGATCGCCTACAGAAACCCGGTTTGTCGGCCAAAATGTCAGTCATATCGGTAGTGGAGCGACGAAGAAACCGGGTTTTTAGTCACACTGTACCAGTGCTCTAGGCTAAGCCTAGGACATCTTGCAGCAGGGCGCGATCGCAGGCTCCAATACTAAACCGACCATTTTCCACGTCGCGAATCCAGCTTTGGCTTTTGCCCAACCGTTCGGCTAGGGCCCGCTGGCTGAGGTTAAGCTGCTGGCGAGCGGCCTTGATCGCATCACTTGAGAAGGTATCGACGGGATGGGGAATAGACTTGGGCTGGCGGCGGCGTTTCGTCTTGGGCTGGCGCACGGTCTGTTGCCAGTCATCGGAGAGCTCAAACCCCAGCAGGCGGGCGTTGAGCAGCCGTTGCCACTTGTCGCGGGGGGCGCGATCGGTGAGGCTGAGGGCGCTATTGGCATCGTCGGTCCAAAATTCTAGGGCATCGTCGGCATCATCGGGAATGTCGGCTACTCTGGCCCATAGCGGTTGGATGGCTGGCCCGTAGGTCTCTGGGTCGAACTGGGGCCTTAGACCGTAGTGGTAAAGGGCTTCTAGGTCGTTTTCAAAGGTTTTAAGCAGGCGCTTGTGGGCTCCGCGCACGGTGATGGCCTCGGTCAAACGGTCTTCACCGTAGGCAATGCGCAACAGGGTACGTACCGTCATGCGATGGTCGGTGCCCAGGCGCAGCTTAAATACCAGCCACAGCAGCAGCCGCATCGCCCCCTCGTGCTGCTGCCATCGGCCCATCACCTCCAGCAGCAGCGACTGGGGCAAGGTGCCGTACTGATAGAAGGCCGTTTGCTTGCGGTAGTCTTGCCGGTTTAGAAAATACTTGGCCCAAACACCGGCCTGGATCGTAAAGCTGAGGCCAATCAGATGGCGGCCACCGTCGTCGTCGGTTTCAAAATAGTACTGGGTGTGGAGCAGTTGCCAAACGGAATGCTCGGCTAGGGCAAACCCTTGAACCTTGCCTTGCCGAGGCCAGTCAAGGGAGACTAGGAGTTGGCAAGCCTGATACACCAAGGCTTTGATCAGCGTGAGCTTTTCGAGCTTGGCCAGATCTTTGCGCTTGGCCAGACCCAGATACTGTTCAATGTGCTGGTCGTTGAGGATAAAGGGCTCGTCCCAGGGGCGATCGGTGGTGGTGGCATAGGAGGCAAAGATCAGGTGCAGGCAGGCGGCACGAATATCGGCTTGAGCCAGGGTAGCCAGACCCTGGTCGTAGTCCACCGGCAGCCCATTGGCCAGTTCAGGATTGGTAGCCAGGCGAAACTGCATATTGCCCCGACCCCGGTGAATAGAGCGCTGGTAGCTGAGGCAGTGGTTGGCATCGGCCTGCCAGGGCAACGACTGGCGCTGGGCTAAAACATTGCAGGCCTCCCACACCACCATCGATGAGGCAAAGGGGGTGGTTTTGCCATTGAGAAAAATGGTGGGAATGGCCGCAGGGAGGAGGGTACTTTTGTTGCGCCCTTTTTTGGGCTTGAGGGGGGCTAAGGAGCCGATGGTGCAGGCCTCGACGCAGCGAGGAACCTCTACATCTTCGCAGCGATCGCACAGGGTGGGGTCAATCCAGTAGCCTTCTTCGTCAGTTCTAACTTTAATAGCACCAGTGGGGCACTCTGGACGACAGCTATCGCAGGCAATGCAGCCTTCTTCGACGGTGTAAGTCATAAACTAAACCCCCTTTCTGAGCAGTTCACCCTCCTAGGGATAACAACCTAAACCCTCAATGTTTATGTGTTTGGATACGTTTTAATTATTTCTTCTTTATTGCTCAAAATAGGTTCAGGCCGGACTTCTTAAGAAAAAAAAGTGTGGCTACCTTGACTCTTTTTGAGCTTTTATTCTAATGAATTGATGACTTTATTTCGAGCTTGTATTATTTAAATCAGAAAGTTAATCTTTGCAATTATCCCGTCATGATCTTGCCCACATTGATGAATATCAATGTGGGCGATTGGGGGTGGGCGATTGGGGAGTTCCAGGGTAGTTAAAAACGCTACCGATAGCGTCTCAGTCCTACGGGGTCTGAGCGATACTAAGCCATCTGTAGGCTTCGCATGTGCTGAAACAGTTGCCAGCAGTAGGTCTCGGGGAGCTGGCAGGTGATCGCTCCCCGCAGCACCACGCTGAAGTACCAGTCGTTGGGGGCGACTTCCCTGGGGGTTTTTTGTACCACCGCGTAGGTGCGTACCTGGCGGTGGGGTCGACTGCCCTGGTGAACGGTGACATACTCGTGGCGGTAGTTATTTTGCTGTACCCCTTCGCGCTGGTCAAGGTGGGAGCTCAGTCGCCAGGGGAGCCGGTAGAGCACTCCCTGCACCTCGTGGCCGGGGGCGAGCACAATGTCTAGGGCACCGCACTGGCGCTGGGGCGAGTAGTAGTGAAACCCCAGCCGATAGCCCCAGAGAGTAGCGGGGCCGACCACGTAGGGGTAAGTGTTTTCACCCAGGGAGCGCTTCAGGTCTACGGGGCACATGCAGGACCCGTAGGCAAAGTAGTCGAAGCAGGGCTCTGGGGTGGGGGCAGGTCGGGCTGGCCGGGACGGAGTATCGACTGAGGTAGTAGGCATTAGACGGGCCCTGGGTTGGGCTTGGTGGGGGCCAGGTGGCGATCTAAAATGGCCGGCAACCGGGCTGGTTTGACTCGGCTATAGCGGTGGTGTCCAGGGCTGACAGTAAAGGTGGGGGCCTCGGAACAGTGCTTTTGGCAGCCGGTGTACTGAATTTCGACCTGATTTTGCAGGTTGCGATCGCGCAGGGCCTGCTCGAGGGCTACGGCGAGCTGCTGCCCACCTCGCTTTTGGCAGCCAGATTTGCGGCAGACCTGGATTTTGATGGCGGGTGAGGCTGGGGCGGGGAGGTGGGTGAGCGGGGCTAGTTCTGGGGTCGTAGTCCCATGGGGGCGGTTGGGGGGTCGGGATGGTAGTAGGGTGAGGACCTGGTGGGCTTTGAGTTTGATGGTGTCGCCGTCAAGTTCGCTGCGGCCGATGC
>JAIXUR010000499.1 GCA_027483425.1 Cyanobacteriota bacterium
CCATCGAAAATGACCCGAAAAAACCTTTTGCTAAGAAATGTTAATTTTCCCTCTGAATTGGGCATTCTTAGGATTGATAATCCAAGCTGCTTGATCCAAAAGTATTCAGACCTGACTTCGATGATATTTGACCGAATTCTAGAAGATGCCCTGGGCTTTATTCGTCGCTTTCTCTGGTGGCGTTCCAATAAAACAGAGTCAATCCGCCAACCCTTTCAGTCCATGCGGGTGATTCATGGGGAATCTGGTATCATCTCGCTAGTCGAGGGGCGGGATACCCCCAGGGCTGTGCGGAGTTGGATTTATTCTCCGAAGCGTTTAGATTTGAATTCTGCTAAGCCCGTTGTTCGCAAGCCTAGTGATGATCTGCATATTTATCTAGATTTCTTAGGTCCCTTGCTGGGTTTAGAGACGCCATCGGCAAAACAAGAGCGGCAAGAGCGGCAGCTCAAGCGACGTTTGGGAGAAAAGGTGCCCACCCATCGCCTACAGGTTCTCAAGGCCAGCCATTTCCTCAACGAGCATGGTTTTTACAACTATGAACTGATCTACTGGGAGGATTTTGATTTCTATTGGCCCACGGGTCAAAAGCCAGAGTTATTAGCCAGAATTGCCGCTGACAAACTGGCCCACCACTGTCTCAACCAAGCGAATGCCTCTGAGGTTTCGGCCGAAGATTGGGCGAATCTACTCCAGTCAATCTGGCAAGAGATTAGGGCTTAGAGGCTGTTAGCGATACTCAATGGAATTAGAGTCTGGGCCTTTGGGCATTGACCGTCGAGAGGGTGGCTTTCGCCGTGAGGGCTTGTGCTCTGGCTCAAGGGCGTCTGGGTGCTGAGCCTCGACCAGAAAGACACGCCGACCGTCCGTAGCCCGATAGAGGGTAAGGCAAGAGCAGGTGTGGCCCTCCGCCTTGAGCTGGTTGGCCCGTTCTTGACAGGCCGCCCAAGCCTGTTCGGCATCGTCCCAGTCGGTTTCGAGAAATATTTCTTGGATCAAACTCATAGCAGCGGCCTAACAATATTGACTTAACGAATGAATTTTGAATCTAACCTGCCGTCGGATTCCCCAGGGCTGACTGGGGGTGAGGCTGGGCAACGGGGGTAGCTGGGATCTGCGGCCTTGGCCAACGGGGTTGGCATGGCAACCAAAAGATAAACGTATCACCCGCCCGCCGGTACCTAGACCGCCATCAAATCCAGACTTCACGAGACGATTAGTTCTGTCAGCATAAACTAAACTACCCACCATCTAGGGGGCTTTAACGGAGAAACGCACCTCGGCAGCCTGGCCGATGAAATCGCTACCGCTACCATCGCCCCCGGAGCAACCGCTACGTTTCTAGGCTAGCCCTAACCCAGCCCCTCAAGAAGCTGTTGCTTGGCGCTATGGAGGGCCTCTGGCAGTTTGCTGGCATCACGCCCGCCCGCCTGGGCTAGGTTAGGACGACCGCCGCCGCCGCCGCCGCAGAGCTTGGCGATGCCGCCGATGAACTTGCCCGCCTGTAGCTTTTGGTCGATCACCTCGGCGCTAAAAGCGGCCACTAGGCTCACCTTGTCGGGTTCGGAGACAGACCCCAGCACCACCGCTCCGGCCCCCAGCTTTTGCAGCAGACGCTCGGCAGCAGTTTTGAGGGCCTCGGCGCTGACCCCCTCCAGTTCGGCGACAATGATCTTGAGGCCACCGATCGCCTCGGCGCTGTCGAGCAGCTGGTCGGATTTAAGGACGGCCAGCTCCGACTTTAGGGTCTCCAGCTCTTTTTGGGCGGTTTTGAGGTCGTTTTGTAGACTGGTGACGCGATCGGGCAGCTCTTCGGGTTTAGCCTTAAAGCGATCGCTCAAATCGCGCACGACGGCATCGCGTAGGTTCAAGTACTCCAGCACGGCGGGGCCAGCTACCGCCTCAATGCGGCGAATACCGGCGGCCACCCCAGCTTCGGAGATGATTTTGAACAGGCCAATTTCGGCGGTGTTGCTTACGTGGGTGCCGCCGCAAAGCTCCATCGACACGCCGGGGAAGTCGATGACGCGCACCTCAGCGCTGTACTTTTCGCCAAACATGGCGATCGCCCCCTTAGCCTTGGCATCTGCCAGGGGCATCACCGTCACAGCGGCGGCGTGGCCCTCGGCAATCCAGCTATTTACCTGGGCTTCGACCTGCTGTACCTCGTCAGCGGTCAGGGCGCGGGGGCCGTTGAAGTCAAACCGCAGGCGATCGAAGGCGACCAAAGAGCCAGCCTGGGAAATGTCAGGGTCAACCAGCTTCTTCAGCGCCGCCTGGAGCAGATGGGTGGCGGTGTGGTTGGCCTGGGCGCGGCGGCGGCAGGCCTGGTCGATCTGGGCGGTGACCATCTCCCCTACCGCCAGGGTGCCCCGCTCGATGCGGCCCCCATGGACAAAAAAGTCGCTGTCTTTCTTCACATCCTGCACGCGCACCACGAGGGAGGTGCCGGAGAGGTAGCCGCGATCGCCCACCTGTCCGCCGGACTCGGCATAGAAAGGGGTCTGATCCAGCAGGATCTGCACCGTTTGACCGGCCTCCGCCTGGTCGACGGGAGTACCATTGACTAAAATCGCCTCTACCCGGCTGGGGCTGCTGGTTTCGCGGTAGCCGAGAAAGGTGGTGGTGTGGATATGCTCCGCCAGGGTATCCAAGCCGCCCTGGAGGGTCAGATCAATGGTTTCGTGGGCGTCCTTAGAGCGCTGGCGCTGTTCTTCCATGGCCGTTTCAAACCCGGCCTCGTCCACCGATAGCCCCTGCTCCTCGGCAATCTCTTGGGTGAGTTCGAGGGGGAAGCCGTAGGTGTCGTAGAGAACAAAGGCGTCGGTACCAGAAATTTGCTTAGTTTTAGACTCGCTCTCGCGCTTGAGAATCTCGTCCAGCAGTTTTTCGCCCCGTTCCAGGGTTTCGAGAAAGCGGGCCTCTTCGCGATCGAGCTCGGCTTTAATCACCGCCGCGCGCTCCCGCGTATTGGGAAACGGCGTTTCGGCCAGCAGAATGGCGGCCTCGGCCACTTGGCTGATGAACGCCCCCTCAATACCGATCAGCCGTCCGTGGCGCACCACCCGGCGAATCAAGCGCCGCAGGATGTAGCCCCGACCCACGTTGGAGGCGGTAATGCCGTCGGCAATCATGTGGACGACGGCCCGCACGTGGTCGCCGATGACCTTGAGCGACACCTTGGTTTTTTCGTCGCATTCCCCGTACACCAGCCCGGCCAGCCCCGCCGCCGCCTCGATGATGGGGAAAATCAGGTCGGTCTCGTAGTTGTTGGGCACCTTTTGCAGGATCTGGGCCATGCGCTCTAGGCCCAGGCCGGTGTCAATGTTCTGGTTTTGCAGGGGGGTGAGGGTGCCCGCCGCATCCCGGTTGTACTGCATAAACACCAGGTTGTAGAACTCGATGAAGCGCGAGTCGTCCTCCAGATCGAGGTGGTCATCGCCCAGCTCAGGATGAAAGTCGTAGTAAATTTCGGAGCAGGGGCCACAGGGGCCGGTGGGGCCAGAGGCCCAAAAGTTGTCGGCCTCATCCATACGCTGGATTCGGTGGGCGGGCACCCCGATCTGGTCGCGCCAGATGGCAAAGGCGTCGTCGTCTTCGCGAAACACGCTCACCACCAGACGTTCGGCGGGTAGCTTAAAGACTTCGGTGGACAGTTCCCAGGCCCAGGCGATCGCCTGCTCTTTGAAATAATCGCCAAAGCTGAAGTTGCCCAGCATTTCAAAAAAGGTGTGGTGGCGAGCCGTGCGACCCACGTTCTCAATGTCGTTGGTGCGAATGCACTTTTGGGTGGTGGTGGCGCGCTTGACATCGGACTGCCGCTGGCCCAGGAAGATCGGCTTAAAGGGCAGCATGCCAGCGATCGTGAGCAGCACCGTGGGGTCTTCGGGCACCAGGGAGGCGCTGGGTTTAATGGCGTGGCCCCGCGCCGCGTAAAACTCCAGAAACGTCTGGCGGATCTGTGCGCCGGTCATGGTGGTGGCGATGGAGAGGGGGGACTGTGCCATGGGACGGGGAAGAAGGGGGTTGAGTATGGGGTGGGCAGGGGGGCGTGATCACGCCTAGCATAGGCGCAGCGATGCGCTGCTCAGACAAGGTGCTGACCCCGAGGTGCGAAAGAAAACAGGGTGCGAAAAGAAACATCACCCGGAATTCTATTGTGACCGATGATTGTAGATTCCGAGGATCCCCCGGTTAAATTTTTGAATTTTTGATCTAGTGGTCAGAGGCTGGGGCATGGGGCAGCCAGGCCTTGAGGATTTCACCGGCTCGATGCCGTTGCCCCTAACGTTACCCCTAGGGCGGGGTTAAGAGGGGTGGCGATGGGGCTTTGTCTGTGGCGTTGGCGGCATAGGGCTCACAAGCAAAGTCATCCAGGTGCTGTTGAAGGGTGGGGGTCAACGATAGCCCTGGGCTAGGTGACAACAGCGAGGGAGATGCCCAGGGCGTTAAGAGAATCGTTTTCACCTAAAATAATCAGTTTATTCGCGTAAATAATCGCCCACAATAAAAATAGGATGGTTGAGGCCCAGCTGATTTTTTTGAAGTACTCGCAGTAGGCGATTTTGCAAGGTTGTTTGGGCGGCAAGGTAATCATGAAGAGCTTGCCCAATCCCTTGAATATTACTGTCATCCTTAAAATTTAAATGTCACTTCCAGCCCTCCTCACTGTGGTGGGAGGTGATGAGGGTATTAATTTCCTCTGGGTGGGCTTGATAATAAACCTGGGCTTCCAGCAGGTCAAAGGGGGTCAAGCCAGGGAATTTGTTCAGTAGTTCCCCTTCACCCATGCCTTGCTGAGATAGAGAAACTAAAGTCCATACGGCGATGCGGGTGTTGCGGATGCAGGCGTGGCCCCCAGCTACACCGGGCGTTTTTTTGACCATGTGGCTTAGTAGGGCAGCCTGGAATGCCTGGAAATCTTCCAAGGATAGGGCTGAGACAGCCTCTGCCAAAGAGTTTGCCAATTGGGTATTCATTGCTTTTAAGAGGCTGTCAACAGTTTTTTCAGGGGTTCAACAAGGGCTGGCAGGTTATTCTGGGCAGTTTCCCACACGATCGCCAGGTTCACCCGAAAATACTCATGGGCCATCATATTGCGCATGTCGGTCATTTGTCGCCACGGTAGCTCTGGCGCCAGGGTTTTGATGTTGTCAGGAATATTGGCTGAGGCTTCTCCAATGACAATGAATTGGTAGACGATGGACTCTGCGAGGACGGTGTTGATAGAAAAGGTTTCAAAATCAAGGCTATCTAAGCGCTGTTGAATCAAGTCAATGGCATTTAAAATATCTTGCACACGTAGCTGCCAACCTCTAGAAGACACGAATAGCATCCTCCAGCACAGGCTCTCGCAGGTGCTCTCTGAGGGAATCTGTAGTGCCCAGGTCGATAGAGCGCTCTAACAAGTCTTCTAGAAAATATTGAACGTCGAGCAGTTGGAAGAGACCAACGGGCTGGGAGAACTCCACGAGGAAGTCAATGTCGCTGGCGGGGGTAGCCTGGTTGCGGGCGACGGAGCCAAATAGGTCAAGAGATTTGACCCCCATGGTTTCAAGGGTGGCTTGGTGGGCTTTGACCTTGGTCAAAACGTCGCGACAGGTGGGAGAGTTAGCCATGACCAGGATTTATCGGAGATATAGCGATTATCCCAAAGTTTTCGAGCGATCGCACCTATGAGCGATCGCGTTGCAGCGGCGCAACGGTAGATCTGCACCCAGGATCAACATTGATGTTGATCCGCTTGCCCCATGGGTGGGGCTGAACGATGCCCCTCTGAAGCAACAGTGCCATAATATTTGCAGGTATGGCGAGTCACGACCATGGAAGCCGTCAAGGTTATGGGCACCATTGATGAGCGGGGGCAACTCACGCTCGATCAGCCTTTAGAACTGGTTGAGAACAGTCGGGTTGAGGTCATCATCCTAGTGCAGGATGCTTTTCCACGCAGTAATGAAGCACTATTATGGGAAAACTCACTGTCTGCCATGGCTGAAGATCCAGATATTCAAAGCGAGATCGCCGATATTAATGAGGAGTTTGCGATCGCAGAAACCGACGGACTTGCCCACCTGTGAGTATTGTTTTCAGATGCGATCGCTTGACACCAATCGCTTCCCTGCTGAGACCGATGGGCAACTCTCATTGCGCAAAATAACCGAGGTTGAGCAGGCGGTGAGATATTGTCTAGGGCTTTAAGCTTGCTCGCA
>JAIXUR010000101.1 GCA_027483425.1 Cyanobacteriota bacterium
AAGGATAGTACCCCTCCCCGGCATCGGCCACGGTGAGGCCAGTTTTGGCGTCAAAGCGGGCGATCGCCCCAAACATTTCCCCCAGCGGCGTGGGCACCGTGCGGTGCACATTCAGATAGGTGACCGCCGTCTCGTCCTGGCCCAGCGCCAGGGGAAATTCGCAGTGGCGATCGATCAAACAGTGCTGATCGAGAATTTTCGCGGTTTTAGGATCGATCCGGTACTGCCAGAGCTGGGCATCGGCGGGGGTAGACATTTGGCCCGAGGCCACCTCCTTGAGCTGTTGATTGGTGGCAAAGTCGGCGTAGCGCACCACGTCAAACACAACACTGCCGTCAAAATCGAGATAACTATGGCCAAAGTGCCACTGAAACCAAGGATCGACCGAATTGAGGGCGATCGCCTCCAGCGTATCGGCATCCACCACGATAATTTGCGTGCCCTGCTGGGGCTGCCACTGCAAAGCATCGCTGAAGCTAGACAGGCCAAACAGCGCGGGCAACGGGCTCAGGCGCACGGGCGACACGCAAAACACCAGGTAGCGATCGGCCAGCACCACATCGTGGATCAGGGGAATGCCCGAGAGGGGAATGGTGCCCGTCTGCTCCACGATCCCCGCCGCACTACAGCGATAGACCTTGAGGGTGGCGTTGCCCCCTGGCACCAGGCCAAAGCCAAAAATTTTCCCGGTGCGGGGGTGACGCTTGGGGTGGGCGGTAAACGAGTCGCTGGCGTTGAGCCCCCCCAGGTCGTCTAAGCCTAGGGTATCCAGGGTTTCTAGATCAAGGCGGTGGGGTAGGCCGCCCTCCCACAGGGCCAGCAGGCGATCGCCCCCAAGGGACGATTCTGAACCATCGAACAGAGCTAGCACCGAGGTATTGGCGACATTTTTTACCTGGGCTTGCCAGCGCTGCCAGAACCCGCCCGGCGGCAAACTGCCGTAGCCTCGATAGAGACAGCGATCGGCGGCTTCTTCCTCCACGAACCCGGCGGAGCGCACGTAGCGGTAGGTGGCCACGGCCTTTTCGCCATCGAAATGCACCCGCAGCACCGCGCCATCGCCGTCGAACCAGTGGTCAGCCCGCGTACCGCCGCGCTCAAACCGGGCCGGGCCGTTGCGGTAGAGGGTACCCCGCAGGTCGGTGGGCAAATGCCCGTCTAACACCGCCAGGGGACTAGCGGCGAATTCTGTGGGGGGCTGGGCGATCGCGGTAGCCCACCGAGCTGTAGCAGATGCGGCGGCGGGGGGTACGTTAGAGAATGCCGTAGAAGCCATGGGGGAGAGAAATGATAAGACTGTCTACAGTGTGAACTAGATTGTGAATCATTAGGGGAAGCCGGCTTGCACTAATGAGCTGACCTCAACAAACGGCCCTCTTGCAGCGAAATGGCTGCCAAAACATCTAAAAAATGCCACATTTTTATTAAAATAATGCAACTACCAAGCCAATAAAAACCGACATCTAAAACCTTTCATGCATTGCTCTATATTCATCAAGCAAACGACTGCTGCATTCTAGCTATGTCATGCCGTTCACACAAATACTCCATATCCAATAGCATGTCTTACCTTGCCAAGTTTCTATCGATTCGGCCCAGCCGAGCTCTCGCTAGCCTCAAGGAAAAACAACCCGTGTGGGCGGTCTTAGTAGCTACCTCCACAGTCGCGATCATCTGCGATTCTGCCATTTATCAACTCAACCAAATGGCAGAACGTAGCAATGAAACCAGGCTGCTCTTAACCCAAGCCAAGGAACAAATGAGCAGACTCAAATCCCTGGAGTGGGAAAGCATTTCTAAAGGCGAAATTGATGATAACTTAGTGGAAGAGCTTGCCGAAAATCAAGAAGCAACCGAATACATTCTGGGGAAGTTAGAAGCCATTGATCGGCGAGATAACAACGACAGCCTAGACAGGTTCTTTGTTGCCTATTCAGCCTATAGAGACCAGGTCAAAGAAGCCCTTGAATTGGTTTCCCAAGGAAAAATCAAGGAAGTCCTTGAGATCAATGCCCACGCCATTGATGAAGTTTATGATGATCTATATAGTAAAATCACTAGACTAGAAGATAGATACGTCTATCGCAATCAGAGCACTAGGGCGCTGGCAGATTTTGGCACTGCTACAGCTTTAATTCTCTCAGCTATTACCATTGGCATCTTATTTCATCAATTCAGTCAGAAATTGCGACATAAAAAAGATGAGCTGGAGGTCGCCTTTGGAGACCTCCAGCAAGCTCAGGACCAGTTAATTCAGCAGGAAAAAATGGCTGCATTGGGGCAGCTAATCACTGGAGTTTCCCATGAAATTAACAACCCTTTAGGTGCCATTAAAGCATCCGCCAGCAATACCGAAAAGGCTTTACAAGAAGCCCTCTTAGAACTACCTTTACTGCATCAATACCTCAGCCCTGAGGAACGAGAAAGCTTTTTTGCTCTGATTACTCAAGCAACTAATGGCCAACCACTAGTAGACTGCCAAGGAAGTAGAGACAGGAAACGCAAACTAGTCATTCAGCTTCAGGGATATGATCTGGATGACGATCGATATATTGCAGATCTCCTAACTGACATGGGGATCTCTGAAAATCTAGATTTTTTGTCTCCCCTTCTGACCAGCATCCATCATGAATGGGCCGTGCAGCTAGCCTATAATTTAACCTGTTCTTTTGTGAATAATCAGATTATTTTACATGCTGTTGATCAGTCCTCAAAAATTGTTTTTGCACTCAAGAATTATGCTCGTTCTGATGCAAGCGGCAATAGACAGTTAGTAAACGTGAATAACGGGCTAGAAACAGTGCTTAAAATCTATCATAGCCAACTCAAAAACAACATCCATATTATTAGGGACTACCAGGATATCCCTGACATCTTGGGTTATCCTGACGAGCTGATACAGGTCTGGACTAACCTGATTCATAATGCAATTCACGCCATGGCAGGCAATGGAACTCTGACCATCTCCACGCGCCATCAAGATCATGCCATTGAGGTCAGTATTGCCGATACAGGTGCTGGCATCCCTGCAGATATTCAACACAAAATTTTTGATGCCTTTTTCACAACTAAACCGGCTGGAGAAGGGAGTGGTCTAGGACTATATATTAGTCAAAAAATTCTTGAAAAGCACAATGGTAGAATGGCAATAGAGAGCCAGCCTGGCCGTACTCGATTTAGTGTTTTCTTGCCTGCATAATCCATAAGCAATATAGTGCTAGAGAAATAATTATGCCGAATGCTGCGATTCTCTGTGTGGATGACGAAGTCTCAATCTTGAAAGTACTTAAGGAGCAACTTAAACGGTGCTTTGGTAGACAATATATCTATGAAGTTGCCCAAAGTGCAGCAGAAGCCTGGGTTGTTATCGATGAACTTGAACAGGAAGAGATCAAAATTCTGGTGATTGTATCGGACTGGCTCATGCCCCATATCCGAGGAGATGAGTTTCTAGCACAAGTCCACCAGCGCTTTCCTAAAATTATCAAAGTTATGCTGACCGGACAAGCTGATGAAGCTGCGATCGCCTATGCCTACCAGCAAGCTAACCTCTATGCCTGTATCCATAAGCCCTGGGAGGAACAGGAATTGCAACAGGTGATTAGAACCGCCTTGGGTTAATCCGACACCCAATAGACACCCGTTCAGCCTCTTTATTTTTTGAGTGAACTATTCAGTAAAACTGCCTTGATTTTCCATAGTATCTAGGACTACCGTAAACAATGCGGCCGATAATTGTCTGTATTGATGATGAGTGGACTATCCTCAAAAGCCTGGGTGAGCAACTCAAGCGAAATTTTGGCAAAGCCTACGATATTGAATTTGCCCACAGCAGTGAGGAAGCGCTCCTGTTGTGCGCTGAGCTAACCTCAGAAAATAGAGATATAGCCCTGATCATTTCAGATCAAAAAATGCCAGGACTTGCAGGAGATGCCCTACTGATTCAGCTCCATACTCTTTATCCCAAAACATTAAAGATTATGTTGACTGGGCAAGCCGATGCCGATTCTGTCGGCAATGTAGTCAACCGAGCGGCATTATATCGCTATATTCGCAAACCCTGGGATGAGGCCGACCTGATTTTAACCATCTCAGAAGCCCTGCGACGCTTTCAACAGGAGCAATTATTACTTAACCAAAACGAGTTGCTGAAGGAAGCTAATGCCAAGCTAGAAAGCTCTGTGTCATTATTGTTAGCCACGCTAGAAGCAACAGCCGACGGCATTCTCGCCCTCGACAAAGCTGGCAAAATCGTCAGCCTCAATCAAAAATTTCTGAGCATGTTTAATCTTAGTAACCTCAGCCCAAAGGAATCCAAGGATAGAATTCTAGAGGCTGTGACGGGAGAAATAATAGAGCCAGATACCATTAAATTTAGAGACTTGATGAGGCAATTTAGTGCAGAAAAAACAGATTATTTGAGATTAAAAAATGGTAATATCATCGCTTATTATTTGCAGTCCTACGAGCTGGCAGGAAACAGTGTCGGTGCCGTTTTGAGTTTTCGTGATGTGACCCAAGCGATGCAGGCCGCAGAGGCTATCCAGCATCAAGCCTTACACGATTCTCTGACTGGCCTACCGAATCGAGTCTTATTTAATCAACACTTTGCTAACGCGCTGAATTATGCGGCGAGTGAGGCAAAACTCATTGCCGTTATGTTCCTAGACCTAGATCACTTTAAAGATGTTAACGATACCCTAGGCCATGCTGTAGGAGATCTCCTGTTGCAGGCAGTTGTGCAGCGCTTTATGGGCTGTCTGCGAGAAGAGGATATCCTGGCGCGGTGGGGCGGAGATGAATTTGTCCTGCTCCTGCCTCACATCCGCTGTCGAGAAGATGCCGATGAAATCGCTGAGCGACTCATTGACGTGCTGCGCTCTGAGTTTTTTCTTCAGGATCATCGCCTCCAGGTGTCTGTCAGTATCGGCATGGCGGTATATCCCCACCATGGCCCAGACAGCACGACCTTGCTTCAACAGGCTGATACAGCTTTGTACCAGGCTAAAAACGCTGGACGCAACACCTATCAATGCGCCGCTAGTAATGCTGCGCCTCCCTGATAAGTTGAGCCAAGTCCACCCACTAGCGGTTGCCCCCTAGGCGCTGAACGAGACGACAGAGAATCGTACAACTGGGGTGAGATTCACTGCCCCACCACCACGCAGGCACCTCCCCGTCGCCCATCGCCCACCCCGGACAGGGTGCCCTTGGCATCCACAGCCACGGCATGGACTCCGCCGAAGAACATATTGCGGGTCTGCCACCAGGTACAGCGATCGCCGCCGGTAATGCCCTCGGCCTCCAGGGCGGCCTGGTCAAAACCTGGCTCTAAATGGAGCGCCCCCCGCTCCCAGTGCAGGCGCGGGGCATTGACCGCCGTTTCGATATCCATGCCAAAGTCGAGCACGTTCGACACCACCTGCAAAATGGCGGTGCGAATGCGGTTAGACCCGCCAGACCCCAGCACCAGCCGGGGCTGACCGTCCTGCAGCACCAGGGTGGGGGCCATCATCGACGACATCCGCTGGTTCGTCGGCCACTGGTGAAAGCCCTGGGGGTTGAGGTCTTCTTCCCCCAGCATGTTGTTCATCATGATGCCGGTACCGGGGATGACGTAGGCCGACCCTTCACCGTTGGAGGTGGTGAGGCTGGCGGCATTGCCCTCGCCATCCACCACGCTGATGTGGGTGGTGCTGCCCCATTTATTGCCTCCCTGGCTGAGGGTCGCTTGCAGTTGACTCAGGTAGGGGGCCAGGTGGTCAGGGCTGAGAAATTCCTTGGCAATGTCGGCCCGGTACAGGTAGTCGTCGTAGCCCCGCTGACGAGCCAGATTGGTCAGGCCCATCACCTCCCGCAGGGCCGCCACATGGCGAGAGCTACCGTGGGCGGTGGTGGCCGGAGCAGCCTGGGCCAGCAGGTGCAGGGCAAAGGCGATCAGGGTGCCGCCGGAGCTGGGCGGCGGGTTGGTCAGGAGCGTGGCCTGACCGTAGCGCACGGCCAGGGGCTGGCGCTCGATCACCCGGTAGGCTTGCAAATCCTCCAGACTCAGGTAGCCACCTTGGGCCGCGCAGGCTTGCACCAT
>JAIXUR010000159.1 GCA_027483425.1 Cyanobacteriota bacterium
CGTTATGGCTCCTCGACTTGCCCACACTCGCCAGTCCACGCCGCAACCTCCAAAGGTCAATTCCTGGGTCTTAGAACAGCCCCCAAGGAGCGCTCAAGCTAGGAAATTAACTGCATTTTACCGCCTTCATCGTACCAGGGTATCAACCTACACCGGGACAAGCTTAGGAATAGAAAATTCAGGAGCCAGAAGGCTTCACTCTCCTGGCTCCTGAATTCTGGCTTCTATAGAAAATTCAGGAGCCAGAAGGCTTCACTCTCCTGGCTCCTGGTTCCTGAATTCTGGCTTCTGAGGAAGAAGGCCTAGCAGATGGGCTCAGGGACGATACAGCCATAGCGGTAGTCCACTGGTCGAGCGTTCAAACTCTAACCATTCCAGGGTGGCCTGTAGGGCTGGCATCGCCATCGCCAGGCCCGGTAGCCCTGCGGTGGGCTCCAGGTTTACCCGGCTGCTGCCAGATATAATCCGCCGCAGGAGCGGCTTTTTCTCGTCAAAGGTGATGCACTCGGCCTTGTCGGGGTCGAGCCCGGCTAGTTCTGCCGCCCAGCGCTGGGCGTCTGCTTCACTACCCAGGCGATCTACTAGGCCCAGTTGCACAGCCTGTTCGCCGCTAAAAATACGCCCGTCGGCAAAGCTGCGCACGGTGTCTTCGCTGAGGCGGCGGGCCTCGGCCACGGTGCTGACAAACTGGCCATAGCTGATGTCAATGAGCTCTTGAAGAATAGACGTTTCGGGGTCAGTCAGTTCGCGATCGAAGGCCAGAATATCTTTGTAGGGGCCGGACTTAATCACCTTAAACGACACCCCCACCCGGTCGAGCAGGCGCTCCAGGTTGTTGCCCCGCAAAATTACCCCAATGCTGCCGGTGATAGTGCCGGGGTTAGCCATGATCTGGCTGGCCCCCATGCCGATATAGACCCCGCCAGAGGCCGAGATATTGCCAAAGCTGGCCACAATTTTGAGCTTATCCTTCAGCCGCTTCAGGGCGGAGTAAATTTCCTGGGAGTCGCCTACGGTGCCACCGGGGCTGTCGATGCGCAACAGCAGAGCCGGAAAGCGCTTTTCCTCAATTTCCTTGAGGGCTTCGAGCATTCGCTTGCGGGTTGCAGCGCCAATTACACCCGTGACCTCAATGCGAGCAATGGATTTACGCGAACGGGGAGAAAATGGCCAGACCATAGGGTGACATTAGGGGTGAACGGTAGTAAGCCCAAACTCACCGAGGAGTGATGCGGCTGGGGCTTATTGTAGCCAAAACAACACTGTACCGGCTCAACCTAGCCTTGGGAAGGGATCCGATCGCGGCGACAGCGGGCCAATCCAAACTGCGTTAACATTCCTTAAAAGAAAGGCCAAGGCCTTACCCCTATGGGGATTCCATCTCATCAAGCATCCCGACCAAGGACGCTCAACTCATCCCAGCGGGCCGATCCTATCAAATCCTTGGTTGAGTAATTAGCTGGAACGCTCTAACCCTCCTAATTTCAAGCATTTTTTGCGTTATGGATTCGACCTCTACCCCCCCGACCGCAACCCGCAACCCAGCGGTGCTGATTGCCCCCTTCTTCCTATGGGGTACGGCCATGGTGGCCATGAAAGGGGCCATGCCCCACACCGCGCCATTTTTTATGGCCGGGATGCGGCTGGTGCCCGCCGGTCTAGTGGTCTTGCTGGTCAGTCTCGGGTTGGGGCGTCCTCAGGCCATCGGCCGCCGGGGCTGGGCATGGCTGCTGCTCTTTGCCCTGGTGGATGGCACTCTGTTTCAAGGTTTTTTGGCGGCGGGGCTCCAGCGCACCGGAGCCGGGTTGGGCTCGGTGATGATCGACTCCCAACCCCTGGCGGTGGCGGTGATGGCTCGGGGTCTGTTCGGTGAGCACATTGGTGCCCTGGGCTGGATCGGCTTGGTGTGGGGCATTGCGGGCATTAGCCTACTGGGCTTGCCCGACGAGTGGATTTTGTCTCTGCTCCACGGTGACACCACCTGGCTGACCGAGGGGACAGCGCTCAACACCCTGCTACAGGGGGGCGAATGGCTGATGCTGCTGGCCGCTCTATCCATGGCCACGGGCACCATTCTGATTCGCTACGTGTGCCGCCATGTTGACCCCATCGTGGCGACGGGCTGGCACATGGTGCTGGGGGGGTTGCCGCTGTTTGGCCTGTCTGCCCTGGGGGAGGTACAGCCTTGGCAGGCGTTGACCCTCGTTGACTGGGGGGCGATCGCCTACTCGACCCTGCTGGGGAGCGCCCTAGCCTACGGTATTTTCTTCTTCTTAGCCGCCCAAGGTAACCTCACCAGCCTCAGCGCCCTCACGTTTTTAACCCCGGTCTTTGCCCTGCTGTTTGGCAACCTCTTTTTGGGCGAAACCCTGACCTCGCTCCAGTGGGTGGGGGTAAGCTTCACCCTGGTCAGTATTTACCTGATTAACCAGCGCGATAGTCTGACCCAGAAGCTGCGCCGGTGGATGCTGGCCTACGAGGCGGCTGTTTCGCGGGTGGAGTCGGATTAGATGGGTGAGTAGGGGCAGACCCGTGTGTCTGCCCTGGGTTGAATGGGTGAGTAGGGGCAGACCCATGTGTCTACCCTGGATTGAATGGGTGAGTGAGATGGCGTTGCCTCAGTTGGGGTAAGTTACCTTAGGGGCATCTGAACCGGGCAACCAGGGCCACCCCCTAGGGTCAACGTGAGAGTGAGCATGCCATCGCCATTGATGAGATTAGGCCGCAGCGAGAGTTTTGCGATCGGGCCCAGAGCCTATGCTGTGGCGGCGGCTCTAATTGTTCTAGGCATGCCCCACTCTGCGGCTTTGGGCAGGGTTGACTCGTTGGCCCCCGGCGGATCAATGGCCCAGGCAGACCCAGGCCCGAACCCAGTGCTGCTGCTGCCGGGAGCCGAGGGTGAGGATGTGATATTGCTACAGAACCAGATGACACAGCTGGGAATCTACCAGGGGCCAAATGCCATTCGCGATCTAACTCGGGTTTACGATACGGTGGTACAGCTCAGCCCCATGCTGGCCCATGCTGCCCAGGATCCCGACCCAGGGGTTCAAGCAACGGCCCAGTGGGCCCTCAGCCAGCTCAACCGCCTGCCCTCAGCCCCCGCCATGCCCACCGAATCCACGGTCCTGGAATCAACCTACGACAGCGATCGCCTCCCCCCCAGCTAACCCCCTCACCCCTTCAACCCAGGGCAGACACACGGGCCTGCCCCCCTCACCCCTCACCCCTCACCCCTTC
>JAIXUR010000029.1 GCA_027483425.1 Cyanobacteriota bacterium
ACTAATATGGAAAACCTGAACCAAGGGTCAGTTTCCGTCTTACGGCTGAATGGGAAGTCCTATGCTCGAACCGACGGCAACAATTCTGACAAATGAGTGGGATGGTTTGCGGGTCGAGTACGGACGACTGGAGGCCGTCAGCGAATTTGATTTTGCCATGCCTCAGTAGGCTATTAGCATCGCCTTTGCCCCCCACGATCGCGTGAGTTGGTCGGTGGATGGCCAGTGTCAGCAGACCAGCTTACCCGCAGGCAGTGTATTTTTGTATGGAGAACGACAGTTTGTTTGGCACCATCGAAGAACTTTGAGACCATTAGCCTAATAACCTGAGGCGCTCTTTGGCTTTTCAAACACCCTCTGAGGAACCTATTGGCCTAGAATATGTCTAAATAAATCGTGTTTTGCTGCCCCACAGTGATCCGTAAGCCGATGAATTCAAAGCAATTAGCCGTCCTCGTGGGCGGTTTTGTTCTAGTTTCAGCCAGTGCGATCGCTAGCATCCGGTTCCTGACCAGCGAAGCCACCGCCTCTAACCTCAAGGCTACCCATGCGAACCAGGCCACGGCTGAAGCCCTTGCTCAGCAGATCGCCCAGCTGAACGTTGAAGAAGTACTTCAGGGTGAACGATTTATGCAAGATGCGCCTCAAATGATTCATCTGCGGGAGCAGAAGTCGAAGCTTGAACAACGCCTCACCCAGCTGCAACCGCATGGGTATCAAACGTCAATGGCTGTCGCTACCGCCAGGGCGATCGAGGCTCAGATTGCTGACCTAGAGGTGCAGTACGCCCAAGATCAAACGAAGTTTGCTGATCATCACCCCACATTACAGCTGCACCAAGCCCAACTCGAAGCATTGCACCAACGCCTGGACACCCTCCAGTGAGGCAAACCATGAAAAATCCGGTTGGCTACTTCGAAATTCCTGTGAACGATCTGAACCGTGCCATCAGCTTCTATGGAAAGGTGTTTGGCTATGAGTTTGAGCGAGCAACGGTAGACGGCAACGAAATGGCATGGTTTCCAATCCATGAAGGTGCGCCTGGTATTAGTGGCGCACTGGCCAAGGGAGACAGCTACATCCCCATAACCGAGGGCACGCTGGTGTACTTCAGTACCGACAACATTGACGATACCTTGTCCAAGGCAAATGCTAACGGGGGCAAAACCCTGTACCCCAAAACATCGATCGGAGACCTGGGCTGGGTTGCCGAGTTTGAAGATAGCGAAGGCAATCGCATTGCCCTACATTCCCAGCCAATACTGTCTATCTAGCGACCCTGGCCGGTAGGTCAAGTCGCTGGGCAAACGATGGTGTTATGCTGGATCCCCTACCCATGGTGCTGCTTAACCACGGCAGCCAGGGCTTTCTCGACCCCGATTAGCGCCTGCTGCACCTCGTCAGCACTCACATTCAGCGGCGGTACAAAACGCACCACCTGCGGCCCGGCGGGCACTAGCAATAGCCCTTCATCCATAGCCGCCTTAACGATATCCACAGATTTAATCGTGGCGTTGGCCTGAAGCACCAGGCCGTTGATCAGCCCCCAGCCGCGCACCTGCTCCAGTAGATCGGGGTACTGTTGCACCAGCCGCTGCAAGCCAAACCGCAGCTGCTCGCCTCGCAGCTTCACGTTGTCCAATAGGTTCTCCGCCTCTACGGTTTCACACACCGTCAACCCCACCCGACAGGCAAAGGGGTTGCCCCCAAAGGTGCTGGCATGGTCGCCCGGCTCAAATACCGCGCAGGAGGCTTTACACAACAGCGCCCCAATGGGAATGCCGCCCCCCAGCCCCTTGGCGGAGGTGAAAATATCCGGCTCAATGCCCAGGTTCTCAAACCCCCAGAGCTTACCCGTCCGGCCCATACCCACCTGCACCTCGTCGAGAATCAGCAAAATACCCTTCTCGTCGCACAGCTGGCGAATCGCCTGGAAGTAGGCAACATCCCCTGGACAAACGCCCCCTTCTCCCTGGAGGGCCTCCAGCATAATGGCCGCCACCTGAGGCGTCTCGGCATCGAGCTCCGCTACCAGCGCCTCTAGGGCCGCTATATCGTTGTAGGGGACGTAGGCAAACCCCGGCATCAGCGGGTCAAAGTTCTTTTGGTATTTGGGCTGTCCGGTGGCGGTAACCGTAGCCAGGGTGCGCCCGTGGAAGCTGGCCACGGCGGTAATAATCAGCGGCGTGGCAATGCCCCGGCGGGTGTGGGCGTACTTGCGGGCCAGCTTAATCGCCCCCTCATTGGCCTCGGCCCCAGAATTGCAGAAAAACACGCGATCGGCGCAGGAGTGCTCCACCAACCAGTGGGCCAGGGCCCCCTGTTCGGGCACATAGTACAGATTCGACACGTGGTGCAGGGTTTGGATCTGCTGGGTGACGGCCTCGACCATGGCCGGGTGAGCGTGGCCCAGGGTGCAGGTGGCAATACCGGCCACAAAATCTAGATAGCGGCGACCTTGGTCATCCCACACAAAACTGCCTCGGCCCTTAGTGAGGGCAATGGGGAAGCGCCCGTAGGTCGTCATCACGTCGGTATCGAACTGGGTCGGCGAGAAAGCCGCGCTGCCGTTGGTGCCGCTAAAGGATTTGAGGGAGTTTTGAACGATGGTTTTTAGGCTCACGGTGGGGGAGTAGGGGGTAAGGGGTTGGGGGTACTGGCTTGTTGGTGATGGATTAGCAATTTTGGATTTTGGATTCTGACAACCCACCTTCGATCGAGCATAGCGGAAACCCAAGGAAAATCAAGGATGATCCTGAACTAATCAGCGGTGAA
>JAIXUR010000546.1 GCA_027483425.1 Cyanobacteriota bacterium
CATCCTGACCAGTCATGGGTAGGTTAATTGCCAGGGGTAGCTCTGTTTTACAGGGCAGGTCGATGGTAAAACAACTGCCCACGCCCAACTCGCTTGTTAGTCCCACCCGTCCACCATGAAGCTCGACAATTTGCTTCACCAGGGCTAATCCTAAGCCCGTGCCCGCATATTGCCGATTCAGCGCACTATCAATTTGCACAAAGGGCTGAAATAGTTTGTTGATATTTTCAGGCGCAATCCCAATGCCCGTATCCAGGACTGCAATACGGAGGAAATGCTGTTGTGTCGCATCATCCGCCTGGGGCAATGGGGAAGCAGTTAGCGTAACCGTTCCCCCTTCTGGGGTGAATTTCACCGCATTAGTGAGCAAGTTAATCAATACCTGACGAATGCGTCGTTCATCGACGAAGGCATTAGTGAGATCGGGAGCAAATTTCGTTTCCAGTCGGATGCGCTTTTGCAGAGCCTGTTGTTTGATAAACACTAAACTGGAAGAGCAGAGGTGAGTGACGGAAATAGAGGTATACTCTAGCTCGATCTGCCCCGCTTCAATCTTGGCGACATCGAGAATATCATTGATCAGCGACAGTAAGTGCAAGCCACTTCTTTCAATGGTCTGTAAAGCTCTGATTTGTCGTTTGTTGATGACACCAAAGACCTCTTCTTGCAGTCCCTCTGCCATCCCCAGGATGGCGTTGAGGGGGGTGCGCAGTTCATGGCTCATGTTGGCGAGAAATTCATCCTTGAGGCGAGTGGCGCGGGCAAGTTCTTGGTTTTTGCGTTGGATCTCTTCTTCGGCATTCTTGCGATCGCTAATATCAAAGTTAACCCCAATCATTCTCTGGGGGGTGCCATCGGCATCGCGCACCACAACGCCACAACCTTTGATGAAGTGGATGCTGCCATCAGGATAAACGACTCGAAATTCGGTGTCGAATTCAGCCTGACCTAAAACGGCTTGCTGAAGCAAGGCTTGTGAAGAGCTACGATCGTCGGGATGGACTCCATTGCTCCAAACATCGAAGGGGAGAAGGGAGATTGATGGTTCAATGCCATACAGTTCGTGCATTCGTCGATCCCAAACGAGTGTGTTTGGCAGTATGTCCCACTCCCAACACCCGATTGCTCCCGATTTAAGGGCTACAGTCAGGCGTTCTGATAGCCGTTGGATCTCTTCTTCGGAGCGCTTGCGCTCGCTAATATCCTGTATGCTCGACCAAATGAATTTCTCACCATTTTGTGAAATGGCTAATCCCGTCAATAGCACAGGAACTAAGTGCCCATCTTTGTGAACGAATTCTTTCTCGTAGGGACCGTAGCGTCCATGTTGTTTCAGGGATTGTAGTTGTTCGGCTTCTTGCTCCGCATATTTGATCGGCGTAATATCCCAATAAGTTAGGGAGAGGACTTCTTCGATGGTGCGACCCAAAATTTTGGCAAAGGCTGAGTTGACGTAGGTGATTTGACCATCTAGACGGCAAGCGGCTAACCCGATGGGAAACTCTTCTACCAACTGGCGGTTAAAGCTTTCACTGGCTGCTAAAGCGACTTCAGCCACCTTACGATCGCTGATATCCTGAAATGTCCCCACTACCCCGACAACATTACCTGCCAGATCCCGCAGGGGGACTTTGTTGGTTTCTAGCCACCGCTGTTCGCCACTGGGCAAGGTGATGGTTTCTTCAATCCCCAGCTTGGCAGTCCCTGATTCCATCACTTGGCGATCGTCAGCCTCATAGCCCTGGGCTTCAGCCTCAGTATAGTCAAAGTCAAAATTGCTTCTGCCAACGCCTTCCAGGGGTGATGCTAAACCTGATAGTTGGGCAAACCGTTGATTGCAACCCAACAGTTTCGAGTTTCGATCCTTCCAAAATACAGCCAAGGGGAAGTTATTTAACACGGTTTGCAGAAACTGTTGTGATTCCCGCAGGGCATTCTCTGCCTGTTTGCGAGCGGTGATATCCCGAAAGATGCCCCTTGTGGCGATCGGTATGCCAGTTTGAAACTGACAGTTGACATTGCCCTCGACGGTGATTTCCCTGCCATCTTTCGTCAGGAATCGGGTTTCAAGCCCTAGGCATAGTTCACCCGCAAACAATCTCTCCATTGCAGTCCGGCAATGCTCTAGGTCATCGGGATGAATAACTTGGAAAACGGACAATTGCTCTAGATCCACATCGTCGTAACCTAGGACTTCCTGCCAAGCGGCATTGACAAACAAAATTTGACCATCGGGGGCAACACTTTGGATCAAATCGGTGGCGTTGTCAAAAAAGTCACGTAATTGCGCTTCGCGTTCTTGCAGTTCTGCTGCGCGCTGTTCTACCCTCACTTCTAGGTCTTGGTTCAACTCATGGAGGGCATCGTCGGCACGCTTGCGTTGCAATTCGGCTGCAGCACGGGCGGCAAAAACCTGGAGGATGGGTACGGCTGCAGCACGTTTCGTGTCTGGCAGGGGCTGCATGTCTAAGATGCAAAGATTGCCGATTGCGTTACCGAAACTGTCCTTTAAAGCAATACCCAGGTAGCTATCTGCCCGCATGGTTACCAGGTCAGGATCTTCTGGAAAGGCTTCTTGAATGAGGCTTGCGCAGTGAAATTCTCCATCTCGCAGAGCAAATTCGCAGGGGGTGCGTGCTGGAAGATAGGACATTGTGGGTTGTAAGTTGCCATGTGCCCAGAACGCTAGGGTATGGAGTTCGCCCTCTACCCATTCAGTAACCAGGGCATAACAAACATCCAATGCCTCGGCAATGTGGCGCACCAAGGCGGGGAAAAAGCCCTCGCCTGTAACGGTGGCGGTTCCTGCCACCAGCTTGGTTAGGGTTAGTTCAGCCCGTTTGCGATCGCTAATATCGCGAACAAGCAATAGCACTTCATGGTCTCCAGAGGGAACAACCCGCACCTCCTCGATTTGGAGGATGCCGTCTGCGGAGAGATCCTGCTCATAAAATTGGATGGTGCCTGTATGGATGGCAGTATGCACCACCGCCATGCGTTGTTGAGCTAAGGGGGGAGGCAAGGTTTCATAAATGCTAGTACCAATGAGGTTGCTTACGCCACCAATCACTCGGAAGGTGGGGGGAGCGATAAATTCTCGGTAGGTGCCATCTTGATCAAGGCGCATAATCAAGTCTGGCAAGGAGCGGATCAGCGCCCGTTGATAGGCTTCACTTGCTCGTAAGGCATCTTCAGCTTGTTTACGATCGCTGATATCGGTGTGCGTACCAATCATACGCAGGGGTTGCCCTTCTGGAGTCCACTCGACAATTTTGCCACGGGCTAAGATCCACTTGTAGCTGCCATCTTTGCAACCCACTCGATGCTCCACCTGATAGGAGGAGATTTCGCCCCTGAAATGTTTGTCTAATTCGGCATGGCAGCGTGCTTTATCATCAGGGTGAACGCGACTCTCCCAATCCTCTAAACGATCGCCCACCTCATCAGTGGCGTAACCCAGCATGGTTTTCCATCGTGGGGAAAAGAAGGCAACATTCGTTTGCACGTTCCAGTCCCACACCCCATCCCCAGATCCTTCTAGGGCAAATTGCCAGCGGGCTTCACTCTGTCGTAGTGACTCTTCAGCCTGTTTGCGATCGCTAATATCGGTAATCGTCCCCACATAGCCAATCAGATCACCATGGGCATCCCGTTCAGCTACAGATTGCCCATACACCCAAGTCACCGTGCCGTTGGAGTGTTGAAAACGATACTCCAGTCTAAAGGCATGGTTCTCCTGGGTGGTTTGGTACCACTCTGCTGCAACCATGGCCCGATCATCAGGATGCAACCCTTGCTCCCATCCGCCTCCAAACGCTTCTTCTCGTGTCAGCCCTGAAATTTGATGCCAACGCTCATTGGTGTAGGTGCAGTATCCACTAGTATCAGTCCGAAAGATCCCCACCGGAGCAATAGCTGTCAGGGTCGCATACCGCTGCTCACTCTCCTGCAACTGGACGATTAACTGTTGCCGCTCTTGTAGTTCCTCCTGTAATTGTTGGTGAGTGCTTGCCCGCTGAATAGCGATCGCCAGTTGAGTTGCCAGTTGTTCTAAAAGTGTCACCTCTCCAGATTGCCACTGCCGAGGAGCATGACTTTCTACTGCCTCTAGCAGCCCCCACAGGGTATTATCCTGAATAATGGGCACTAAGACTTTTGCCCGAGTTTGTAATTGTTCTAACAGTTCCCGATGACAATCTGCCATTTCTGTGGTGTAAATATCAGGCACCACCCGAACTTGTCCCTGGCGATAGGCTTCTGACCAATCCGGTGCGAAACAGAGGGCATGAACCAGTCGCCCTATTTGAGAGTCGATGGTGTCGGAGATCGATTCAGCCACAATCAGCGCGTGCCAGTCGGGCTGGAACTGCCAAATGGCAACGCGATCGCAGCCCAACACTGTCCGGACTGCTTCAACGGTTGTATTCAGAATATTGGGTAGATCTAAGGACGATCGAATTTGGCTGGATATTGTTGTAATTAGTCTTTCCCGTTCGGCTTTTGCCTTGAGTGCAGTCGTGCGCTCCTCAACTTGTTGCTCCAACCAGCTCGTGCGATTTTGCAGTATTTGGATTTTCTCCGTTTCTAGCTGCAATACTTTCGCTTCTAAAACCTTCGCTAAGTTATATAGCTCTAGCGGGTTGAGTGCTTGCAGAAGGTTGGTTTGGGTGACAATACCAAGTAACTCACCCTGAGAACCCGTCACGGCTAATCGCTGGATGCGATACTGTTCCATCATTTGCTGCACGACCCACAGCGAATCGCCTGGCTGAACCGAGAAAATCGGTGCACTCATGACAGATTGAACCTGAGCGGTTTCAAAGTCTAAGCCCAAGGCTTGAAATTGAACAACATCACGCTCAGTTACGATACCAATGGGAATTTCTAGGGTTTCCTGCCCATTGCCATCCTGCGATTGCAAAATCACCACCGAACTAACGCGATGCTGGGTCATGCGGCAGGCAATCTCTCGCATGACAGTACGAGGATCAGCACAAACCACCTCAGTGGTCATCACTTCTGCTACTGTACGCAACCGGAGGAGGTCTACTGGACGGCTTAGTTGTCGCAAGCTCTCGTGGGTCAATAAACCAACTACGCGATCGTGCTCATCCAGAATCGGTAAATGACGAATTTTATGCTTCTGAAGTAATTCTATGGCAGCAAATAGGTCACTGAACTCTGACTCACGCAGCGTAATCAGGCCACGGGTCATTACATCACAAATGGGCAGAGTTGCTAAGTTGGCCTCCTGGGTAATTAGCCGTACCACATCTCGCTCTGTTAATATCCCGGCCAATTGATGGTTTTCAACAATGACCACGCAACTTGAGCGTGCCTCAATCTCTACACTCAGTTTGCCATAGGCTTCGCTTGAGGCCTGACAGAGGGCACGCACACCACTCATATGGGCGATCGCCTCTATCACCGTTGTATTGGGAGTAACAACCAGTGGATTGCGGACAATAGCAGAGGCCAGTTCAACCTGCGAGAGACTGGTCGGATGGATAAACATAGGCAGAGAGGCTAGTTATGATCCGTCTAAATTATGAACCTCAATATTAAGAGTGCCCATGATATAGTATCTCCTCTACATACCTACATAACCCTCCATGATTGATAAAGATTTATAACCATTCCCCCCTCTCAGAACCAACGGTATAATGTTCTCCATCACCCGCCACAGAGTACTGAGAGCTTTGGTAGGCAATTTTCGAGCGAACGGGTGCCAGGGAATTGTTAGGTTGAAGAGAGCTAAAAATCTATTGAAAAATTAAGTTTCATCTAGTGCAGCATCAAGCTTAATTTTTAGGGTCTTGTAGGGTGCATAACGCTAGGGCGAGGCTAACGTCAACGCGAAGCAAGGCACCGCATAGAGCCCACGCAAGAATAGTTTCCACTATCCATGTAAGTAGGTAAGCCTAATTAATTGTAAGAAGGGGTTTGGGGGCTGCGCCCCCAGGCAGGGGGTTTCACCCCCTCCACCCCCACCGGCATCTTTAGTTTAATTACGCCCAGCTACTTACTCCTCGATCTTCTTGTCCCTCAGAGGTTGTTTGAAGAGCTCAAGAGTGTCTTAGGTTATACCCATCAGGGATGGCTACGGCTGTTCCAGAGTTGGCAAAAAAATGCAGGCCGCGTTGTGGGCGATCGCTGATCCCAGGAAAATCAGCTATCCAGCACCCAGTTCATGCCCCAGTTCATAACATTATGCAAGACTAAAACTGGCGCAAAAACCGCAGATCGCTCGTATATAGGCGGCGAATGTCGTCGATCTGGTGCTGCACCATGGCCAGGCGCTCGACCCCCAGTCCCGCCGCAAAGCCGCTGTAGACCTCGGGGTCGTAGCCGACAGATTTCAGCACGTTGGGGTCGATCATGCCACAGCCCAGCACCTCCAGCCACTTGCCCTGCCACTCCACATCCACCTCCGCCGAGGGTTCGGTAAAGGGAAAGAAGCTGGGGCGAAACCGCACGGGAATCTCCCCGTAGAGGGCTTCGAGAAAGATCTTGATGGTGCCCCGCAGGTCGGTGAAGGTGATGTTGGTGTCTACCGCAAAGAACTCGATCTGGTGGAACACGGCGGCGTGGGTGGCATCTACCGTGTCGCGGCGGTAGCAGCGGCCAATGGCCACGGCCCGCAGGGGCGGCTCATGGCTCTGCATGTAGCGGATCTGGGTGTTGGAGGTGTGGGTGCGCATCAGGTGGCCGTTGGGCAGGTAGAGGGTATCCTGCATGTCGCGGGCCGGGTGGTCGGGCAAGAAGTTGAGGGCTTCGAAGTTGTAGTAGTCGGTTTCGATTTCGGGGCCGTCGGCCACGGTGTAGCCCAGGCCCACAAAGATATCGACAATGCGATCGATAATGCTGTTGATGGGGTGAATGCGGCCCTGGGGCTGAAAGCTGCCGGGCATGGTCACATCCAGGGTTTCGGTGGCCAGTTGGGCCTCAATGCGGGCTGACTCCAGGGCGGTTTTGCCCTGGTCGAGCTGGGTTTGAATCAGTTCCTTCACCTCGTTGGCCAGGGCCCCGATGCGGGGGCGGTCTTCGGCGGAGAGCTTGCCCATGCCCCCGAGCACCTTGGACAGCTGGCCCTTTTTGCCCAGGTAGCCAATGCGCAGCTGCTCCAGCTCGTCTAGGGTAGTGGCGGCGGCGATCGCGCCCCTAGCGGCCTCCTTCATGGCCATTAGGTCGGTTTCGAGCGAGGTGAGTGCGGCGGTCATTCTGGGTGTATGGTGCAACAACAAGAAATGGCGCTTGGGAAGGCTCGGTTAGAACCGAGGATTGGCCCAGCGTTCCAGACTTTGACTATTTTAGTGTGGCGGGGGAACAGTCATGAACATTTTAGTCAGCAACGACGACGGCATTTTTGCCCTGGGCATGCGCACGTTGGCGACCACCCTGGCGGCGGCGGGGCACCAGGTCACCGTGGTGTGCCCCGATCGCGAGCGATCGGCCACCGGCCACGGCCTCACCATGGATCGGCCGATTCGGGCTGAGATGATTGAGTCGGTGTTTAAGCCCGATATCCAGGCCTGGAGTTGCTCGGGTACTCCCGCCGACTGCGTCAAGCTGGCCCTGGGGGCGTTGATGGCCACCCCGCCCGACGTAGTGGTGTCGGGCATTAACCACGGGGCAAACCTGGGCACCGATGTGGTCTATTCGGGCACGGTGTCTGCCGCCATGGAGGGGGTGATGGAGGGAATTCCGGCGATCGCCGTCAGCCTGACCAGCTTCACCCAGGGCAACTTTGCCCCCGCCGCCGACTTTATTCGCGATCTGCTGGCCGATCCGGCCCGGTTTTCCCCGCTGGCTCCCATGCTGCTCAACGTCAACGTGCCAGCGGTGCCAGCAGCGGATATCAACGGGGCCAAAATTACCCGCCAGGGCATTCGCCGCTACTTTGACCAGTTTGAAAAGCGCATCGACCCGCGCGGCAAGACCTACTACTGGCTGGCCGGAGAAGCGGTGCAAGAGATCGAAGACCCCCTACCTAACCAGGGGTGGCCGCCGGAGCTGAAACAAGCTCTGGCCACTATCCCCACCGATGTGCAGGCCCTTCGCGATCGCTACATTTCGGTGACGCCGCTGCAGTACAACCTCACCGCCGTGGGCGATCTGCTCGACCTGGCCCAGGGTCGGCGCTCCCTGCTGCCAGAATGAGCCGACCTTCCCCTTAAGAATCCTTTCCCCTAAGAATCCTTGCCTCAGTGGGATTTTGCGATGCGGCGGGGCAAACTAAGGGGAAGATCCTGACTACCATCGAGCATCCATCCGGGTAGGGTGGTTGACCCACCCTGATCATTTTGAACAGAGTTCATTACTATTAGAGATCTCAGGTTCATGCTCTACTCCAAGAGGTTATTTGAAAAGTCAGAGAGCGTATCAGGTTATACCTAGGTCGTAGGCTAATGCCCTCAAAATTCAGCATTTTGGCTGACTATAGGGTGGCAAACTATACTTGGGACAACCCTTTTCAAACAACCGCTAAGGCGCATCTTTAGATTTTTTGCCTGACGTTCCATGCTTTCCCCATCCCGAGAGATCCATGGCTGAGCTTACCGAGCAGTTTTTACTCCGGTTCTGGGGGGTGCGTGGGAGCATTGCCTGCCCAGGGTCATCTACGGTGCGCTACGGCGGTAACACCTCCTGCCTCGAAATGATGGTGGGAGGCCATCGACTTATTTTTGACGGTGGCACGGGCCTACGCGAGCTGGGGCTTACCCTACTGTCAGAGAAGGCGGTCGAGGCCAACCTCTTCTTTACCCACTCCCACTGGGATCACATTCAGGGCTTTCCGTTTTTTGTGCCCGCCTTTGTGCGGGGCAACCGGTTTAATATTTACGGTGCCGTTGCCCCTAACGGCTCCACCATCGAACAGCGGCTCAACGATCAAATGCTGCACCCCAATTTTCCCGTGCCGCTCCAGATCATGGGTGCCGACCTCAAGTTTTGCGACTTAGACATTGGTGAGACCCTTCACATTGGCGATATCACCATTGAAAACGCCCTGCTGAACCACCCCGGCGAGTCGGTCGGCTATCGGGTGACCTGGCAGCACCATGTGGCCGCCTACATCACCGATACCGAGCATTACCCCGATCGCCTCGACGACAATGTGGTGGCCCTGGCGCGCAATGCCGACGTGATGATCTACGACTCTACCTACACTGACGACGAGTACCACGACCCCAAATCGAGCAAGGTGGGCTGGGGTCACTCAACCTGGCAAGAGGCCGTTAAGGTGGCTAAGGCCGCTGGGGTAAAAAAGCTGGTGATTTTCCACCACGACCCCGCCCACGACGATGACTTTATGGATCAGGTGGCGATTCAGACCCAGGCGGAATTTCCAGGGGCTGTGGTGGCTCGCGAGGGCATGGTGCTCGACCTGACGGTCTCGACGCCGCCCTCGTCGCTACCGTCGCCGGCTGGTGGGGTGTGAGGGTCGCTTGAGATGACTCCTCAGATGACTCCTCGGGCGGGCGGGGGTTGGCAGTCTATGTAAAAATGTAAAGCGTGTGGATTACGTCTTCTCTGACAACAGCGCTTACCCCGACGGCCATCGCCCTGGGAAACTTTGATGGCGTCCATCTAGGCCATCAGGCGGTGATTGGCTCGGTGGTGCCCTTGGCGGCTGAAGCCATCCTGGGCGGTCGTTCCCCTGACCTAGGGGGAGAACTGCGGGGGCTGAGCGATCGCCAGCCGACCCAGCCGACGCTCTCACCGGCCCCCGCTACCGCTGGAGAGGGGCCGATCGCTGCCATCCCCACGGTGATGACGTTCTTCCCCCATCCCCAGGAATTTTTTTCGGGTAAACCCAGGCCGCTACTCACCCCGCTGACCGAAAAAGCCGCTCAGATCAGCCGTCTAGGCATTGAGCAACTGGTGTTGCTGCCCTTCGACCAGCACCTGGCCAACCTGTCCCCCGAAGACTTTGTCGAGACCCTGCTGGTTCAGCGGCTCAGGGTGACCACCGTCAGCGTCGGGCAAGACTTTTGCTTTGGCAAGCAGCGCCAGGGCAGCGTCGACGACCTCAAAATCCTGGCCGCCCGCCACGGGGTTCAGGTGCACATTGCCCCCCTGGTGGATTTAGGGGCAGAGCGGATCAGCAGCTCTCGCATTCGCCAGGCGCTGCAAAAGGCAGATTTAGAGACGGCCAAAGCGCTGTTGGGGCGACCCTACAGCCTGACCGGTCGGGTGGTGCAGGGGCAGCAGATCGGTCGCACAATCGGGTTTCCAACCGCGAATCTGCACCTGCCCGCCGAGAAGTTTTTGCCCCAGACGGGGGTGTATAGCGTTTGGGTAGAGGGAGTCCCTCATCCCTCCGCCCCCCAGATAGCTGGGGTCATGAACCTGGGCACCCGGCCCACGCTGCAAGGGGTGGCCCTGAGGGCCGAGGTGCACCTGCTGAACTGGAGCGGCGACCTCTACGGCAAAACCCTGGCGGTGCACCTGCACAGCTTTCTCCGACCGGAGCAAAAATTTGACTCCCTCGACGCCCTCAAGGCTCAGATTCAGCAGGACTGCCAGCGCGCCCAGCACGAACTGGAGCGGACGCCGGTAGCGAATTGAGAGGTTGTTTGAAAAGGGTTGTCCAAGGTATAGTTTGCCGCCAAGAGACAGCAAAAACGCTGGGTTTTGAAGACATTAGCCTACGACCTAGGTATAACTTGAGACGCTCTTTGGCTTTTCAAACAACCTCTGAGAGGGTTTCAACCCAGGCCCGATCTGACGCGGCGCTGACTTGGCTGGGATTTTGATGGAGCAGGCTGGGCTGAGTTCAGGGTGTTTGGCCGGGATTTTTTAGAAGTAGCCCACTCTTTGGGGCGATCGGGGCATCATAGGGCTAGATACACGCAAACTAAGTCCAACCGGAAAGGTTGACCTGGGGGAGACTCCAGGCCCAGATCTGGACTGGACTGGCTGGACTGGGAATAACAGGGATAGTTGGCATGCGCGAGCGGATTGAGACGCTAGTTCAAAACTTAAATAAGGTCATTGTCGGTAAGTCGGACTCGATTCGGCTGGTGCTGGTGGCGCTGCTGTCGGGCGGCCATGCCCTGCTCGAAGATGTGCCGGGGGTGGGCAAAACCCTGCTGGCCAAGTCCTTGGCCCAGTCAATTGACGGTCGCTTTCAGCGCATTCAGTGCACCCCTGACCTGCTGCCCACCGATGTGACCGGTACCAATATCTGGAATCCCAGCAGCGGTGAGTTTCAGTTTTTGCCGGGGCCGGTGTTTGCCAATATTCTGCTGGCCGACGAAATTAACCGGGCCACTCCCCGCACCCAGTCGGCGCTCCTGGAGGTGATGGAAGAGCACCAGGTCACCTTGGACGGGCGATCGCGCCCGGTGCCCGACCCATTTTTTGTCATTGCCACCCAGAACCCGGTGGAGTACCAGGGCACCTTTCCCCTCCCCGAAGCCCAGATGGATCGGTTTGCCCTGTCGTTTAGCCTCGGCTACCCCAGCCAAACTGAAGAACTCAGCATGCTCCAGCGACTGACAGGCGGGGCGGCGTTCCACACCATTCAACCCTGCATTACCCTGGACGAAGTGCTAGCCCTGCGCCAAGCCTGCGCCCAGGTGACCCTCGAAGACTCTCTCCAGCGCTACATTCTCGACCTGGTGCGGGCCACCCGCAGCCACAGCGACATTACCCTCGGGGTTAGCCCCCGTGGGTCCGTGGCCTTTTACCGGGCGATTCAAGCCCTGGCCTATTTGGAGGGGCGCAGCTACGCCACCCCCGACGACGCTAAATTTCTGGCCCCCCACGTGCTAGCCCACCGACTCATCCCGGCTGGCCATCACCGGCCCCAGCGCCTGGTGGCTGACCTGTTAGCGACGGTGCCCATTCCCTAGCCGTGGGCTACCGAGGTAGGCGCAAGGCGTGGGCGAGGGGCAGAAAATTCCCCTCGCCCATGGTAGTTTTTAGGGTCAAACAGCCCATAATAGGGGCGATGAACTGAAGGAACGCAATCTCCCATGCCAAGAACACCCAGTGAGTACATCATTCACATGCTGTTTGATGGCGGCCACCACGAAGAGGTGCGCTTTTCCTCGATTCAGGATTTTCAAAAGTGGTACAGCGGCGAACTGATGCCCAAGGCCACGTCCGAAGAGTTTATTACCGTGCCCCTGCCCAAGGTCAACCCTGGGGAATACATGGTGATTCGTCCTTCTCGACTCAGCGCCATTCGGGTTGAGCCGGTGTTTAGCTCCAGCGTTGAACGGTATTAACGGGGGATCGGGTGAGGGTAAGGGCCCATCGTGGGCGACGAGTCACTGGCCTGGGGACAGGGGTGTTCCTAGCCATCTTTCAGATGGTACTGCCATCCCTGGCCATGACAGAGGGGGGCGAATCCCCAGTGGCTCCATCCCCAGCGACCCCATCCCCAGCGACAATGGGGGCAGAGCTGGCTCCAGCCGCCCCAGTCCCTTTGCCCCTGCGCCCGGTGTCAGCCGCGGCGGCAGAATCCCTATGGCCTGACCTGGCGTTGCCGAGCGATCGCCAGGCGTTTTTGCAGGCCATTAACCACAGCCTGACCTACCTGGGCACCCCCAAGGCAGCGGCGGATTATGACCAGTATCCGGTACCGGCAATTACCCGCGATCGCGTCTGGCACAGCCTTCAACGCCTGCGGCAATTGGTCACCGAGAGCCCTAGCGATCAGGCCTTCCAGGCGGCCCTGCGGCAAGAGTTTGTGCTGTACGAATCCATTGGGGCTGACGGAGCGGGCACGGTCGCCTACACCGGCTACTTTGAACCCCAGTTTCAGGCCAGCCCAGTGCCCACCGCCGAGTATCGCTATCCCCTGTATCTTCGGCCCCCCACCCTAGAGACCTGGCCCCTGCCCCACCCGACTCGGCTGGAGCTAGAGGGGGCCGACGGGCTAGGGGGGAGCCAGGGGCCCCTGGCCGGGCTAGAACTGGTGTGGTTTGCCGATCGCCTGGAGGCTTTTTTGGTGCAGGTGCAGGGGTCAGCCAAACTCCAGCTGACCGATGGCCGGATCATGTCCGTGGGATACGCGGGCCGCACCGAGTATCCCTACACCAGCATTGGCCGGGCCCTGGTCAACGACGGCAAAATCAGGGCCGAGGATCTGTCGCTGCCCAATCTCCTGGCCTACTTTGCCGCCCATCCCGCCGACTTAGACCAGTATTTGCCCCAGAACGAGCGGTTTATTTTCTTTCGCGAGAGCAGCGGTGGGCCCCCGACGGGGAGCCTCAGCGTGCCGGTCACCGCGGGCTACTCCATCGCGACCGATAAGTCACTGTTGCCGCCGGGGGCGATCGCCGTCATCCAGGTGCCGCTGCCCCAGCCGACTCCCCAGGGCGATTGGACCGAGCAGCCTACCACGCGACTAGTCCTCGACCAAGACACCGGCGGAGCCATTCTGGGCCCTGGCCGGGTGGATCTGTTTGTCGGGTCGGGCCCCCAAGCGGGGGAACTGGCCGGGCGCATCCATACCCCAGGCCGCTTGTACTATTTGATGCTGCGACCCTAGGGGAGCCTGGCCTGGATCAGGGCGTGGGGTCGTGGCGAGATGCAAGCGTCGCCCCAGTGGGGGTGTTACCCTAGACGCCTATGGATACTTCCTTTGCCCTTACCCTACAGATCGTGCTGACGGTGCTAGCCGGGGTGACGGCCCAGGTCATTGGAGAAGTTGCCAGGGTTCCCAGCATTATTTTTTTGCTGCTGTTTGGCATTGCCCTGGGGCCAGACGGGGTGGGGCTGCTCCATCCTCAGATGCTGGGGGTGGGGCTGGAGGTGATTGTGGCCCTCAGCGTAGCGCTGATTCTCTTTGAAGGCGGGCTGAGCCTAGAGCTGGAGGAGTTGGGTCAGGTTTCGAATAGTCTGCGCAACCTGGTGACCGTCGGCATATTCGTCACCTTAATCGGCGGGGGCATGGCGGCCCACTGGCTCGGGGAGTTTCCCTGGCCGTTGGCCTTTCTCTATGCGTCTCTGGTGGTCGTGACGGGCCCCACGGTGATCAACCCCCTGCTGCGCCAGGTGCAGGTAGACCGCAAGGTCGCCACTCTGCTGGAAGGAGAGGGGGTGTTGATCGACCCGATTGGGGCCATTCTGGCGGTCGTGGTGCTGGGTATTATTCTCAACGGCGACGCTGACCCGATCACGGTGGTGAGTGGGTTGACGTTGCGGTTGGGCATTGGCACCGTCATTGGGATCCTGGGTGGCGGCCTCATGGCCCTCCTACTGAAGCAGGCCAACTTTTTAGGGGAAGATCTGCGCAACTTGGTGGTGCTAGCCGGGCTGTGGGCGCTGTTTGGGCTGGCCCAGGGAATTCGCAGCGAATCGGGGCTGATGACCACCGTGGTCGCAGGGATGATGGTGCGCTGGGTGTCGGTACCCGATGAACGGCTGCTGCGGCGGTTTAACGGGCAGCTGACGGTGCTGGCGGTGTCGGTTTTGTTTATTTTGCTGGCGGCCGATCTCTCGATCGCCAGTGTGTTTGCCCTGGGCCCTGGGGCGGTGCTCACAGTACTGGTGCTGATGGTGGTGGTGCGCCCCCTGAATATTTGGCTCTGTACGCGGTCTAGCGACCTAAATTGGCGGCAAAAGCTATTTCTGAGCTGGGTGGCCCCGCGCGGTATCGTGTCGGCATCGGTGGCGTCGCTGTTCGCCATTTTGCTCACGGAGCGGGGCATTAGCGGCGGCGATGCCATTAAGGCACTGGTCTTTTTAACCATTATTTTGACGGTGCTGGTGCAGGGGCTGACCGCTGGGGTCGTGGCTGGCTGGCTAGGCATTACCAGAGCGGCGGCGGTCGGGGCTGTGATTGTCGGATGCAACCCCCTCAGCCTGCTGATTGCCCGCCTAATGAAGGAGTACGGTGACCCGGTGGTCATGATCGACACCAACGAAGCGGCGGTGGAATCCGCTGGGCAGGAGGGCATTGAGCTGTTGATCAGCAGCGCCCTCGATCGCGCCGCCCTCGAAAAAGCAGGCCTGGGCACAGCCGGAACGTTTCTGGCCATGACTAAAAACGGCGAGGTCAATGCGGTGGTGGCCCAGCGCGCCCTAGAGGAGTTTCAGCCGGCTCGGGTGGTGGCCGTGGTGCCCCAGGAGACCAGTCTGGGGGATCTGTCCAGCGAGGGGTATGGCGAGGCGGCCAAGGGGGCACAAACGCCCCGCCTGTCCCTCAAGCAGTGGAATACCTATCTCAGGGATGGGGAGGTGCGCCTGGGAGAGACCTGGCTCCGGGCCGAGACCCTGGACTTGCAGCAGGTAAACCTAGCGGCCTTGGTCCGCAGTGGCGATCTGTTGCCCCTGCTGGTCGAGCGGACTGATACCCTGCGGGTTGCCCTCGGTCAGGAGGCCTGGGAGGCGGGCGATCGCATCCTCTACCTCTGGCACGACTCTAAACCCAAGCTGCTTAAGCAGCTGGCCGGGGGCATTCAACCCAGTCGGCTGAGGCTAGAGGCGTTGCCCGTTGTGGATACAGCCCTGCTCCGGCCCCAGGCCGCGCGGCCTGGGGTTGAAGCGGCGATCGCAGACCAGCCCAATTCCTCGTTGGGGGATGGGTCTACCAACCCTGTTCTCCCCTCGCCCGATGCTGGCCCCACGGCGACTGAGGCATCGTTTTTCCCTAGCTCTGAGCGGTCTTTATGACATTGGCTTCCCTTCAAACTCCGTCTTTAGGTACGCTGACCGGTATTGGTGTCGGCCCCGGCGACCCCGATTTAATCACCCTCAAAGCCCTAAAGTGCTTGCAAGCTGCCGATGTGGTGGCGTTTCCCCAGGGGCGCCATGGTCAGCCGGGGCTGGCCCAGCGCATTGTTGCCCCCCACCTCACGCAGCAGCGGTTGCTGCCCCTTTATTTCCCCTACATCTTCGATCAAGACCAGCTATCGGCGGCCTGGCACCAGGCCGCCGACTGTGTCTGGCAATGGCTCAGCCAGGGGCAAGATGTGGTGTTTGCCTGTGAGGGCGATCTGAGCTTCTACGGCACCTTCAACTACCTGGCCCTGAGCCTGGAGCGCCGCTACCCTACCGTGAAAATTCACCGAGTGCCTGGGGTTTGTTCACCCATGGCGGCGGTGAGTGCCTTGGGCATTCCCCTGACGGTGCAGTCTGACAAACTGGTGGTGCTCCCCGCGCTCTACAGCCTGGCAGACCTGGCTGCGGTGCTGGCCTGGGCCGATGTGGTCGTGCTGCTCAAGGTAGGGGCTGTGTATGAACAGGTCTGGCAACTGCTGGGCGATCGCC
>JAIXUR010000097.1 GCA_027483425.1 Cyanobacteriota bacterium
CATGCGCGAAGCGATCGAGCGCGGCGCCAGCCTCCAGGCCGAGTGGGAGGCCACCCTCACCACCTACCGCACCCAATACCCCGCCGAAGCCGCTGAGTTTGAGCGCCTGCTGTCTGGTCAACTCCCCGAGGGCTGGGCCGACGCGCTGCCCACCTACACCCCCGCCGACAAGGCCCTGGCCACCCGGAAAAATTCCGAGGTCACCCTCAATGCCCTGGCTCCGGCTCTACCCGAGCTGATTGGCGGCTCCGCCGACCTCACCCACTCGAACCTGACCGAGCTCAAAATCTCCGGCAGCTTCCAGAAAGGGGCCTACGAAAACCGTAACCTGCGCTTTGGGGTGCGGGAGCACGGCATGGGTGCGATCTGCAACGGCATTGCCCTGCACAACTCCGGGCTGATTCCCTACTGCGCCACCTTCCTGGTGTTCGCCGACTACATGCGGGCGGCCATTCGCCTGTCGGCCCTCTCCCAGGCGGGCGTGATCTACGTCATGACCCACGACTCCATTGGCCTGGGCGAAGATGGCCCTACCCACCAGCCGGTGGAAACCATTGCCTCCCTTCGGGCCATTCCTAACCTAATTGTGATTCGCCCCGCCGATGGCACCGAGACCTCTGGGGCCTACAAGGTGGCGGTAGAGCACCGCAAGACCCCTACTCTGATGGCCTTTAGCCGTCAGAACCTGCCCAATCTGCCCGGTTCTTCCATCGAAGGGGTAGCCAAGGGCGCTTACACCGTCGATGACTGTGACGGCACCCCCGACCTGATTTTGATCGGCACCGGTAGCGAAGTGAGCCTCTGCGTGAAGGCGGCGGAAGAGCTGCGCAAGGCGGGTACCAAAGTGCGGGTGGTCTCCATGCCCTCCTGGGAACTGTTTGATGCCCAAGATGCCGCCTACCGCGAGTCGGTACTGCCCAAGGCCGTGACCAAGCGCCTGGCCGTGGAAGCCGGTATT
Source organism: Cyanobacteriota bacterium (assembly GCA_027483425.1). GTDB lineage: Bacteria > Cyanobacteriota > Cyanobacteriia > Phormidesmidales > Phormidesmidaceae > Nodosilinea. The sequence goes on from JAIXUR010000097.1 coordinate 959, forward strand.
ACCATGGGCTGGTGCCGCTACGTGGGTGGCGAAGGCGACGTGATCGGCGTTGACCGCTTCGGAGCCTCGGCCCCCGGCGACCTGGTGATGGAGAAGTTTGGCTTTACCGTGGAGAACGTGGTCAGCAAAGCCAAGGCTCTGCTGGGCTAGCCTAGCCAGGCAGAATGGGAAACTCTTGTTTCAAACCCCTGTGAAACAAGGGTTTGAAACAAGGGAAAATGGATGCTTTATTGATGGCTGATCGCAAAAGGAGTAGCTCTCACGGGCTACTCCTTTTGTTTGTACCCTCAGAGGTTGTTTGAAAAGCCGAAGAGCGTTTCAGGTCATACCTTTGGAGTAGGCCAATGGCCTCAAAATTCAGCGGTTTTGCTGCCTCTTGGCGTCAAACTATACCTGGGGCAACCCTTTTCAAACAACCTCTCATCCCTATAGGCATTACCTAATAAATAGCCCCCTGAGTTAGGGGGCTAGAATGTCCTATCTTAGCTGTAGGGTGGGCCGTGCCCACCCTTGAGGAAACCATTGAGAAGTCGCCTTAACCCTAGAGAATTTCTACGGTCTCGCCGTAGGTATCCCCGTCAAAAGGCTGCACTCCAACGGCAGGATAATTGTCGTCATCGGGGCCAAATATCCTGCCAACAGGTTCGGCAAAATATTGCAGCAACCCATTAAAAAAGTAGCCTAACACTGAGAGATTTAGATCTTTCATGACTGGCACCTCGTGGAAAAGGAATAGTGATGTCAACGTAGTCTATAGGCTATAGCGATGTAGCGACGGACAGTTTTCTTGTGTAGCCTGACACTTAAATCCTAACGGGATCAACCGGTTGCTTGATCCCCATGGTGATCATTCTTTACAACGACTGGCCAAGGCGCTATAGGATTATGAGCGACTTGATCTTAACGGTGACTATTCTTTACAACGGTTGGCAAGTTGTAATATAGAGAGTGCACCGTTTAATCACTCGGCTTAGCAGTATCGGTTTAGCAGTCAAGGAGAGTTTCCTGTGAGACGCAGTCACGCGGCGATCGCCATTTTGTTCGGGTTCATAGGCAGCTGGGCGGTAGTGCCCAGGGCCATAGCCGCCGCCGTACCGGGGATCTCGTCCCCGGCATTGAGCATTCCCTTTCCCGAGACCTCTCCTTGGCTGGCCCAGGCCACCAGCTCTAGCCTCAGTACCGACCAGCAGGAGCAGGTAGATGAACTGCTGCGCCAGGGACAAACCCGAGTCACGGCCCGAGACTACGCTGGGGCGATTGCCATCTACCAGCAGGCCGCCGCGATCGATGGCCAAAACCCCCGGCTGTTTTCGGGCATTGCCTACCTGTACGTACAGCAGGGCGAGTATAGCGAGGCCATTGCCGCCTACCAGCGGGCGATCGCCCTCGACGGCGACAACCTGCCCTTTCGCTACGGCCTGGCCCTCAGTCAGTACAAAAATGGCCAGCTCGACGAGGCCCTGGCCACCTACGAGAGCATTCTCGCCCTCAGTCCCCGGGAGGTCAACGCCCAGCTCGGCATTGGCGGCATTCAGATCGAGCGCAGCGACTACGATGACGCCCTCACCACCTACCAAAACCTAGCCCGCCTGGCCCCTGGCAATGCCCAGGTGTACGAGGCCCTGGGCGCGCTCTACATTCAGCAAGAGGACTACGAGGAGGCCCTCACCTACCTCAACCAGGGGCTGCGGGCAAACCCCAACGACGGCAATCTCTACGTCAGCATTGCCAACATCTACCTAATCCAAGATAACTACCCGGAGGCCACCAAGAACCTGCGCGAAGCGGTGCGGGTAGACCCACAAAATGCAGAGGTTCAGCACCTGATGGGCTATGTGCTCTATCAACAGGGCGATCGCGAAGCGGCCTTTGACTACCTGGTGCGGGCGGTGCGCCTCGACCCTGACCTCGTGGCCGCCCACGCCCTGCTCGGCGAACTGATGCTCGAACGCGAGCAGTACCTGCAGGCGGTGCTCTCTTACCGTCAGGTGGTCGAGGCCCGGCCCGAAGACCCCGCCGCCTTCTACAACCTGGGCCTAGCACTGTGGGGGCAAGGTTTCCAAGCCCAAGCCCTGTCCAATGTGGAACTGTCAGCGATTTTGTACGAGCGCCAGGGCGATACCGCAGGGGCCGCCCGCGCCCGCGAACTCATGGCCCTATGGGGCTACGAGCCATAGCCCATGCCTGAGTACCGCCACTGGGCCTTTAGTCGCCAGGGGCAACCCTGGCATCGCTGCGGCGACACCATCACCCACTAATCATAATCGGGCCATGATCGGCGGGCGACGGTGCTATATCTGTCCGGCCTGCCAGCCGATTAGCTGCTCGTAATCGACAGCCCATCCAACAGCACCGAGGGCGTGTAGCAAGATCCATTCCAGTCGGCATCGCAGCCCAGTTCCACATTGTCCTTCAGGGCGGTGTAGACATTGCCCGCCACCATGGTGTCTTTGACCCGGCCGACCAGCTCGCCCCGGTAAATGCGGTAACCCAGGTCGACATTGACCGAAAAATCGCCCGAAATGCCTGCCCCGCCCCCCAAAATCTGATCCACCAAAATGCCATTGTCGACCCTGGCCACCAGCTCCGCCAAGGACTGAGTCCCCGGCTGCACGAGCATGTTGTAGAGGCTGGGAGTCGGGTAACTGCCCAGGCCCGGACGAAAACCATTGCCGGTCGACCCACCGCCTAGGCGGCGGCCCACAGTGCGATCGCAGTAAAACAGCGTCACCACCCCCTGCTCAATAAACACCAGCCGCTGGGTGGGGGTGCCTTCGTCGTCAAAGGGACAGCTAAAGGGACCCGCCTCCGGGTCCTGCCATAGGGTAATGCGGGGAGAGGTCATCTGCTCACCCAGGGCGCTGCTCCAGGGAGACGATCGCTCCACCACCCGCTTGCCGCTGAGGGCCGACTGGAGCGTGCCCCACACCATATCAGCGGCCTTGGCGGTAAAAATGACCGGCATGCGGCCCGTCTCTACCGCCGCCGATTGCTCGGCCCAGGCCAGCCGCTGCAACACTTGGCTAGCCAGGGCGTCGCCGTCTAAACTATCGCGCTGGGTTTGGCCATCGCCGACGCTTAAAAAGTCATCGCCCCGTACCCAGTCCGCCGATAGGTAGCTGCTGAGGGTGGCGTCGCTGTAGCGGCAGTCAAGGCCCTGGGTATTGAGAATGCGGGTGGTTTCGATGTCGCACTCGACATCCACACCGCAGATGACGTCGGGGTAGGCGCTGCGAATGCGATCGATCATGCCCTCACCCCACGCGATCAGCTGCTCCACCGGCACCCCATGGCCCATATCAGGGTAGTGGCGATTGAGGCCCCCAACCAGGTCGATGGTTTCGGGGTCGTTTAGGGCGCTAATGGCCAAGGCCTTGTCCACAATGGGGTCTGGGTCGACGTTGCCGTAGGCCACCGCCAGCCCAGGCCGACCGTTCACCCACAGCCGCAGGGCGGTACCCAGGGCGGCGGAGGTTTCCAGCTGTTTCAGACGGTTGGCCTCAAAGAATACCGGCTGCGATCGCGATCGCGATTGCAACACCTCCGCCGCTTCGGCCCCTCGCTGGAGGGCCAGGTCAATCAATTTCTCAGCCAGCGAATCGTCGGTCAGGCCAGACACCATAGCAGTCCGTGGGCGGGGGCAAGATAGAATCCCCTCCATCTTCGCGGATAGCGGTACCTCTGCAAAGGGCGCGATCGCAGATGGGGTGCCGATGGCCCCTCACCTCCGCCAGTTTGATCAGGGTTTTCAGCCCCAGGGTCGTCGGCAAACCCGATTCGGCGGTAGAATAGCGTAGCCCCTTGGAGAGGTGGCAGAGTGGTTGAATGCGGCAGTCTCGAAAACTGCTTTGGGGAAACCCAACGAGGGTTCGAATCCCTCCCTCTCCGTTGATTTTCAAGGCTTTCAGCCCTCACTCTAAGTGCTACCCCCCAGTAGATAGGGTTGTTTTTTACTCAAAGTGCCCATCTGTGTAGAAAAAAGTCTACGGCCGCCCATGAAAAACCCCGCTGGTTGAGGCGGGGTTTTTAGGAGAGTTGAGCTCGTTGTGGTCTCGGAGAAAAGCTGTGGTCTAGCGGGCGTAGTGAACGCCCCGATAGGTGAGGTCTGCCGCCTGGTGGCGTTGAATAACAGTGAACTGCTTGCGGGCGTAGGGACGGCCCAGAAACGTGGCCGTTTCAACCGTGGCGATCGCATCAACAGCGGGGGTAGCAGAGACTTCGTAGGATTGTCCACGATAGGTGAGTTGCATAGCTGGGGGCTCCTGAGTGACGGGGTTTGTTTGGACAAACTCATAGTCCCGCGAATTCCCGATTGGGTTGGTGATAGGAGTATGGATTGGCGAGTGATAGTGCTGGCGGTTGCGTGTGAGCGCATCTGGCTCTAGGGCTGCTTGAGATCACAAACGAGGCGCTGCGGTGAGCAGCTAATATGAGCTGGAACTAGGTTTCCGCTGGGGTGTCCGGCAGGCTAACCAAAGCTGTCTAGCCCAGGGAATCGTCAGCGTTGAAATAAGGTAGCCAGTGAGAGGAATAAGCGCATTCGTGAACGGCGAGGGCACCGAGATCTGCCAAAACACAAAGGCGGTCACGACATAGGTCAACCCCGAGAGCAGCAGCTTGCGGGCATGGCTAGTCTCCCAGGCTTTTTCCTGCTCAACTCGTTCGTTGCGATCGCGCAGTCTCCCAACCAGGTCTTCCAGCACCTCAATGCGGTCAACCAGCGCTTGATTGGCAGAAGCAGGAGGATCGATCATGGCTCCACCATGGCTCAAATAAAACGCCGCGACAGCTGCCACGGCGAATTCACGTTCTAATCCATAGTATTCGGTCGAAGAGCCACTACCCGAAGCGACCCGTCACGTAGTCGCGGGTGGTTTCTTGGTCGGGGTCGCTAAAGATTTTTTCGGTTTCGCCGTACTCGGCCAGGTAGCCCACCTTGCCTCCGGCCCCTTCCACCACCTGGGCATTGTAGAAGGCGGTGTAGTCGGCCACGCGGGTAGCCTGCTGCATGTTGTGGGTAACGATGATGATGGTGTAGTTCTGCACCAGTTCCTTCATCAAGTCTTCGACCTTGAGGGTAGAGATGGGGTCGAGGGCGGCGCAGGGTTCATCCATCAGCACGACCTCGGGCTGCACGGCAATGGTGCGGGCAATGCAGAGGCGCTGCTGTTGGCCCCCCGAGAGCGAGAAGCCGCTTTGCTGGAGCTTGTCCTTCACCTCATCCCACAGGGCGGCCCGGCGCAGGGAGGTCTCGACCAGCTCATCCATATCGCCTTTAAAGCCGCTGATGCGGGGGCCGTAGGCAATGTTGTCGTAAATGGTCTTGGGGAAGGGGTTGGGCTTCTGAAACAACATGCCGATGCGACGGCGCACCTCAACGGGGTCAACGTCGGGGGCGTAGAGGTCTTGACCATGGTAAGTCATCTGACCCTTGAGACTAAAGCTCTCGATCAGGTCGTTGAGGCGGTTGAAGCAGCGCAGTACGGTGCTCTTGCCGCAGCCCGAGGGGCCAATGAAGGCCGTAATCTTGTTTTTAGGGATGTCGATGGAGACATCCCGCACGGCTTTGTAGGAGCCGTAGTAAATATCGCAGTCCTTTGCCCGCAGCACGACGTCGGTCGCGGTACTGTTCATGGGCATTGTGTTAACCATTCCTCAGGCTCCCAAAAACTTGGCTCAACTAGCAGGGTTCTAATAGGTCTTCTGGCGGGTTACAAACCGGGCAATGATGCTGGTAATCAACACCATCAGCACTAGAATGAGCGCCGCTGCCCAGGCCAGCTCTTGCTGAGGCTTAAAGGGCAAGGTGGCAAAGTTGTAAACCAGCACCGCCAGGGTGGCGATCGGGTTGGTAATG
>JAIXUR010000326.1 GCA_027483425.1 Cyanobacteriota bacterium
CATGCCAGGCTGGGCCGCGAAGGCTGCCAGGGCGCTGCCAAATAGAATCGGGTGTAGTTTCATCAGTGGATTCACGGGTTCACTCCTCCATCACAGGGGCGGCGGGGCCGCAGGGGTTTGATTGGTCTAGGCGGTGGTAGGTCAGGGCCACCGGGGCAGCAACTGAGCCGTTATTGAGAGAAAAGCTCCAAAACATTGGGGGTTAACCGCCTGCAGGGGGGGCACCTTCGGCCGGGGGAGCACCTTCGGCTGGCACTTCACCCTCGGGCGCGGGCGGTGCGGGCGGCGGCGGCGCTACGCTGGGGTCACCCACGGGAACCAACACCTCTAGGGTGAAGTCGGTGAGCAGCAGGCGGCTAATGCCCACGAGATCCTCTTCAGTCGCCCCTTCGGGGGGAGGGGCAATGCTCTGCTGCATATCGCGAATAACCACCAGGGGCTCAAGGCGCTCGAGGTTGCGCATGATGCTCTGGGTCTGGGGAAACAGCGCCTGCATGGACACACTAACGGTGTAGCGCTCTAGCTTGCCGTTGAGCTCGGGGGGGCCGTCGGCCAGCAACACCGACGGGCTGGGGGTAAAGCTCAGCAACTCTGAGTTGTAGAGCATTTTTTGCAGCTGGGGGTTGCCCGAGAACACAGTCTTAACCCGCTGAATCTGCTCCCGGCTCAGACCCAAGGCCGCGAGTTGGGCATTGTCGAGGCGGGCAGGGTCAGCCCGCAGCACATCGGCGATCGCAGCGTTGCTATTTTGAATTTGCTGGTTGATGTCGAGGAGGAGGGTGTCGAGGCTTTGGCCATTGCCCAGCAGGCTGTAGATGCCAACTCGCTGCTCTATGACCGTATCCAGTTCAGCCTGAAGCGCCGCCCGATTGGCCAGGCTAGCCTGTTGCTGCGCGACCTGGGCCTCTTTCTCAGCCACCTGAGCCTCGAGGGCGTTTTTTTGCTCCTGAACGGGCTGCACCACAAAGTTGTAGAGGGCAAAGGCTCCAATCAAGCCCAAGACAGCTAGGGCAATGCCCTGCACCTTGGGGGTCAGCTCAATCCCAAAGGCCGTGGGGTAGGTTGGCCCCACTTCCTCTAGGCCCCGATTCTCATCAGCGGGAAGGAAATCACCGGTCGCGGTCATTGGATCACTCCTTTTTCTCTCAGGGCCCGGAGGCGCGTTACTAAACCGACAGTGCCCTGGCGCTCTAGTTCATCCACCAACTCCGATGCCGGGGTATTGGTAATATTGGCGGCGATCGTGTAGTCGATTAAAAAGTCAGGGTCGCCAACGGCGGTGCCTGGGCAGCGACCCTGGGTCTGGGGATCGAGCAGGGTCGGTTGTTGCTGCGCCTGGTTGATGGCGACCGACTGGGACTGCAGGAGGGGCGATCGCTGTAGTACCAGGGCAAAGTCGTTGATATCGTCGTAGGAGCAGGCCACCCCCGTAATACTGACGCCCCCCGATCGCGGCGGGGTAGCGGCGGGGTCGATCTCGGAGGTCGTCCCTTCGGTCTGGCTCAGACTCATAATCTGCACCCGGTTGGGGGTGCGAGTGCGAATATCGTTGAGCAGCGCTGACCAGGGCACAATCTCGTTAAACACCGCCGCAAAAGCATTATTTTCAGCCTTCACCAGGTCAATTTGCCCCTGAATATCGCTGATTTCCTGGAGCTGGGTCTGGAGATTGGCAATTTCGCCGTCTAAGGCAACGCTGCGCGCCTGGAGGTTGTTAACTTGCCCACGGGTAACGGCCCAATAGCCCCCCACTAGGGCCAGGGGTACCAGCGCAGCGGCCAACCCCAGCAGCAGCGGACGGCGATCGCCGTCCGCTGCCCCACCCCCTCGGGCTCTAGGCCTGGCTTCAAAGACCCGAACTTCGCGGTCTTTCAGGAAATTAATATCGAGACTGTACATGGCTACACCTCCCTCAGACCAAGACCGATGACCGTCGCCAACCCAGGCCGCTGGGACTCAGGAATGTCCTCAGCTACATCTAGGGATAGGGCTGAAATGGGGTCAATCTGGCTGGCGGGCAAGCTGAGCCGCTGGGCCAGAAACTCATCCAGCTGACCGATCGACGCCCCCGGCCCCGCCAGCAAGAGCTGGGCCACTTCCATGTTTTCACCCTGATTGAGGTAGAAGTCGATGGAACGACGCAGCTCATCCGACAGCTCCCCCAACACCCGCAGCATAGCGGTGGTACCGGGGTTAGTGTTGCCCATCTGGGGCGCTCCCACGGTATCCATGGTTTGAATGGGAACGGTCATGCCCTGGAGCAGCTCAGTATTGCGGGAGGGCGGCAGGTTCATAGCGCGGCTCAGGGCGCTTTGAATTTGAAAGGTGCCAATGGGCACGGTGCGCGAAAAGTGCGGCACCCCGTCAACCACAATGGAAATCTCGGTATTCTCAAACTCAATGTCGACGACGGCGGCGGCCTCCTGGGGGGTAAACTGCCGGAGCTGTTCGCGAATGGTGCGAATCAGGGCAAAACTGGAGGTCTCTAGCACATTGAGCATGAGCCCCGCCTGCTGAAACACTTCAATGTAGGGGTCAGTGAGGTCTTTCCGCACCGCGACCAGCAGCACGCGTACTTTCTCAATGCCGTCCTCATCGACAAAGTAGTCGAGCTTTTGGTAATCGACATCGGCCTCTTCCCGGGGGAAGGGTAGGTAGAGGCTGGCCTCCTGGTTAAGCACCATTTCCCGCAGTTCGTTGTCGTCCAGCTCGGCGGGCACCGGTATGACGCGGGTAATGGCTCGCCCCGGAATGGCCGTAGTCGCCTGTTTGACCTTGATTTTGCTTTCGGTCAGCACGGTCTGAATGGCGTCGGCCATGGCGGCGCTGTCTAAAATCTGCCCTTCTTCGTAGACGCCTTCGGGCAGCTCCACCGACGCCAGGGCTTCTAACTTGAGACTAGTTCCCTGCTTTTTTAGGTGGGCCAAGTTGACTTTCTCGGGGGTGAGCTCAATGCCAACTCCTCGAGGTTTACGACTAAAAATAGCTTTGAGACTATCCACGGCAGTATCCGAAAAACAGGTTGCTAACCGAAAAACCCGCCTGGCCAAAATGATACCTAGGCAGACCCAAACAGACCGGCTGCCCTCCCAAACGCGCCCTAACCTAGGCGCTCAGTGGAGATCAGGTAGTCCAGCAATCACCCCAAGGGGAAAAGTGCTAACGAATGGTACACAATTTAATTCAGAATTTCCACTTTTCTTGTTTAAGAGGTAGAAAAGACTCGTTTCTCTTCCCAGGCACCCGACGGTTTCACCGCTGCTCCTGCGGTGAGGCCAACCCAACTATGATTCGGCATCACCAGCGATATTACCCACAATTCTGAAAAGTGGGCACTTAATTTTGAGAAAATATGACTTTACTGCCGTATTTCTTTTCGACTGGAGTAACTGGCTATGACCACCCCTCTGCTGCCCCTGGGCACCCCGCACCACGATGAGGCCCGGCGACTGCTGCTGCTCGGGGCAGGAGAACTGGGCCGGGAGGTGGCTCTGGAGGCGATCCGCCTGGGGCTAGAGGTGGTTGCCGTTGACCGCTACGATCGCGCCCCGGCCATGGCAGTGGCCCATCGCCACCACGTCATCGATATGTTGGATGGCGATCAACTGCGGCGGGTGGTAGAGCAGGAGCGCCCCAGTTTAATTGTGCCGGAGGTGGAGGCGATCGCCACCGATACCCTGGTCACCCTAGAGGCTGAGGGGTGGCGCGTTATTCCCACGGCGCGGGCGACCCAGCTCACCATGAACCGGGAGGGCATTCGGCGGCTGGCGGCGGACGAGTTGGGCCTCAAGACCTCGCCCTTCCGTTTTGCCGGTACCGACGCAGAGTATCTGGCCGCCATCGAGACGATCGGCCTACCCTGCGTGGTAAAGCCGATCATGAGTTCGTCGGGCAAGGGCCAGAGTACGGTGCGCCAGGAATCTGATGTGTGGCCCGCGTGGACCTATGCGCGGGCGGCGGCCCGGGGCAAGAGCGATCGCGTCATTGTCGAAGGGTTTGTGCCCTTTGACACCGAGATCACCCTGCTGACGGTGCGGGCCATCGATGGCACCCACTTTTGCCCGCCCATTGGCCACCGCCAGGAGGCGGGCGACTACCGCGAGTCGTGGCAGCCCTGCGCACTGCACCCCGACACCCTGGAAGCCTGCCAGGCGATGGCCAAGGCCGTGACCGATGCCCTGGGGGGATGGGGGTTGTTCGGGGTGGAGCTGTTTATTGCTGGGGCACCCGACCAGCCCCAGACCGTTTACTTCAGTGAGGTCAGCCCCCGCCCCCACGATACCGGCATGGTCACCCTGGTTAGCCAGAGCAGCTCTGAGTTTGAGCTCCACGTGCGGGCGATTATGGGCCTGCCCCTGGGCGAGATTACCCTGGTGCAGCCGGGGGCGTCAGCGGTGATTTTGGCCCCAGGGGCCAGCGATCGCCCCCGCTACGCTGGTTTAGACCAGGCTCTGCAAGTACCCACCAGCAAGGTATACCTATTCGGTAAGCCCACCGCCCACCCCAACCGCCGCATGGGGGTAGCCCTGGCCCTGGGAGATACCGTGGAGGAAGCGAGGGCCAGGGCGATCGCCTGCGCCAAGCAGGTGCAGGTGATGCTCTGATGGGCTTGACCCACCATGATCGCCCACCCACTAACCGCTCACCTACTAACCGCCCACCCATAACCGCACAAATTAAGCGAGAATAAACGACCGTAATGCGGTCTACCCACGTAACGTCGTCGGAGCCTGCCCCCTACCCCTGGAAACACCATGAGACTACGCCCCTACACCCGCTTTGGTCTATTTACCCTGGTGGGGCTGATGATGAGCTGGTTGGTAGCTTGCGGCGGCGGGCAGCCCAGCGCCACGGCCCCCGCCGCCGATGGCCGCCAGGAAATCGAGTTTTGGACTATGCAGCTCCAGCCCGACTTTACCGACTACTTCAATGGTCTGATTGCCGACTACGAGACCCAAAACCCCACCGTCACCGTGCGCTGGGTCGATGTGCCCTGGGCCGATATGCAGAGCAAAATTCTCACCGCTGTCACCGCCGGTACCGCCCCCGACGTGGTCAATCTCAACCCCGACTTTGCGGCCCAGCTAGCTGGCCGTAAGGCCTGGCTACCCCTGGATGGCAAGATCTCCGAGGCCGACAAGCAGGTGTACCTGCCCAACATTTGGCAGGCCAACACCCTCAACGGCCAGAGCTTTGGCATTCCCTGGTATTTGACCACCAACGTCACCCTCCACAACCAGGCGCTGCTAAAGGCCGCCGGGGTGGCTCCACCCACCACCTACGCGGAGCTGGCCAAGGTCGCCCGCCAGGTCAAAGAAAAAACCGGCAAATACGCCTACTTCACCACCTTTGTACCCGAAGATTCTGCCGATGTGATGCAGTCCTTTGTCCAGATGGGGGTCGATTTAGTGGATGACCAGGGCCAGGCCGCCTTTGACACCCCGGCGGGCCGAGCGGTATTCCAGTACTGGACCGATCTCTACCAGCAGGAGCTCTTGCCCCAGGAGGTGCTCACCCAGGGCCATCGCCGCGCGATCGAGCTATACCAAGCCGGGGAAGTGGCGTTGCTGTCCACGGGGGCCGAATTTTTTCCCACCATTGAGGCCAATGCCCCAGACATTGCCGCCGTTACCGGCACTGGCCCCCAGATCACCGGCGACACCGACAAAATCAACGTCGCCGTCATGAACCTGGTGATTCCAGCCGCCACGGATGTGCCCGATGCCGCCCTTGCGTTTGCCCTCTACCTCACCAACGATGCCAACCAGCTCAGCTTTGCCAAAGCCGCCAACGTACTGCCCTCCGCCGCCGGGGCACTCCAAGATAGCTACTTCAAAGCCAAGGGCACCCAAGGGGTCGAACAGGCTCGCTCCATCAGCGCGGCCCAAATGAACCAGGCCCAGGTGCTAATTCCGGCGATGGATGGGGTCAAAGAACTCCAGGCGATTCTCTACGACAACCTGCAAGCTACCATGCTGGGCCAAAAGACGGTGGATGAAGCGGTGAGCGATGCCGCCGCCGCCTGGAATGGGCGATAGCCTAGGCAGCCGGACAATAGGTCGTCTAAGGGCACCTGCTGGGATAATCAGAGCAATTCTGGTAGCGAGAATATCGGGGAATTGTGATGCTTCGCAAGGGCTCAGGCCCTGCGCCCCTAGGGGAGGGGTATCTTAAATTTCCAGAAATCTTCTTAGGCGACTTCTAGAAAATAGTTTCCCCAATGGTGGGCAGTACCTACCCCATAGCGGCTACTGGCCACAAAAAAAAAAAAAAATGGCGACTCC
>JAIXUR010000044.1 GCA_027483425.1 Cyanobacteriota bacterium
AATCGGGTTTAGCGTAGCAAACCCCACGAATAACGTGGCCTGTAGCCACCAAAGATCTCACGACTTTAGCCATCTGAGCCTTCCACCTCAACTCTTGGGATGAAAATTGGATAAAAATCTCTGGATAAAAACCAGTATCCACAAGCCATGGATCCGCTATGAACTTACTTTAATAGGGTTAAGCCCCTGACCAAAGTTCGGCAGTAGATACACGAGAGCACCCTGAATCGTCGTTTAGTTCGCCTAGTTTGTAATACACCCATTGGGCTAATACACCCGGAACAAACTTGAAGATATTATAAAGTATTATACGCATTACTACGGGAAAATACGTATCCTTGGCAACTAACCCTGGTCTTGATCGCACCAAACTCCCACGCACTGCGGCTTCGGTTCGTAAAGATTTGACAAAGTAGCTTGACCCGATCTTGACCGAAAAGTTCCTGCTGGGCCACCACCTTGCTGAACGCGGTGTTTGGCTCCAACCGGGGGCCTAGGGGGCTGTGGTCAGCAGCGCAACGGCATAGGCGGCAATGCCCTCCTGGCGACCCACCGGCCCTAGGGTTTCGTTGGTGGTGGCCTTAACCCCAACCTGGTCGGGGGCGAGGCCCAATTGTTCGGCTAGGCGCGATCGCATGGCGTCAATGTGGGGCTTGAGCTTGGGCTGCTCAGCCACCACCACCGAGTCGACATTGCTCACCTGCCAGCCCCGCTCCTGCACCATGGCGTTGACCTGGGCCAGCAGCTTGAGGCTATCGGCCCCGGCCCACTGGGGGTCACCGGGCGGGAAATACAGCCCAATATCCCCCAGGCTCAGGGCTCCCAGCAGCGCATCCATAATGGCGTGGGTGAGCACGTCGGCATCGCTGTGGCCATCGAGCCCCAGATGGTGGGGAATGGTGACGCCCCCGAGAATGAGCGATCGCCCCTCTACTAGCCGGTGAATGTCGTAGCCGTTGCCAATTCTGATGCCCATAGCGCCCATCCCAGTGCCTCACCACAATGTTCCATGCCCTTTCAGTATCCTATGGCTAGGGCAGCCAAAAGCTGGGTAACCCCTGCAACCCCTGCCGCACAAAGCGATTGACCGATCGCATCACCTGAATATGCGGCTCATCAGGTATCACCGGCAAAATCTCCGCAGGCTGACCCTGACCCAACGTTGAAATCACTTTGTTCGCCGCCTCTAGCCCTGTCACGTAGGCTTTTTCCTGGGACCAAGAGCCGTGGCGGGTGACGATCCAATCGCCAGCCATGAACAGGTTTTCGAAGCTGGTGGTGGCGGGCAGCAGGTAGCGGTAGCTGCCGGGGGCAAAGTGGGTCACCCCCTGGGGAATGCGCACCACTGCGTGGTCAACAATCTTGGCCTCGCCAAAGGCGGGAATGCACCCGGCTAGGTCTCGCTGCACCTGCCTGAGCACCTGGTCGTCGTCCAGCGCCAGGAGCTGATTGGCGTGGTAGTAGTCGGCCTCGACCACAGTGCCCGGCTCGTCGCGGTACTCGTCATGGAGCGCGTTGAGGTCAAAGAAGGTCCACCCAGTGGTGGGGTGAAAGCCAAAGCAGGCGTTGGAAGGCAGGGGAATTTCGACCTTGCGATCGAGCCACAGGCGAGTTGCCAATACATCGATCGCACCCAGGTTGCGACTATCGCGAAATTCCTGGCGATCCCTGAGCGGTGCCGACTGCTCCACAATCTTCTTCAGGCCGCTAATGCCCACGGCAAACACCACCGCATCGGCCTCAAACACCTCGTCGCCACAGACCACCGCCGTCACCCGGTTGTTCTCTACCCTCACATCCGACACCCGATGATTGGCGAGAATCTGGCCTCCGGCCCGCTCGATCGCCTCCGTCCAGGGGCGAAAGATCTGTGCCCCTGTGGTGCCTCGGCACCAGCGCACGTCAAAATCGGGCTGGTGGGCCAAGATGAAGTAGTAGAGCATGCCCAGGGCCGCCGCCGCCGAACATTGCTCCCCAGGGGCAAACAGCCCCACCAGCAGCATCGGCTCAAAGGATTCGTGGTAAAGCCGGGCCGACACGCCGTACTGGCGGAAGAGCTCGCGGGCGGTGATGCGATCGTAGCGCTGCCAGGCTTCATCGGAGTTGTCGAAATCGATCAGCGCCTGGAGCAAGGGCAGGGCCGAGAGCCGATCGATCAGCGGTAACCGCTTGAAATCGGTATAGAGAAACGTGCCCAAGGGCGTCGGCAGGTAGGGCTGGGCCTGAAACAGGGGCGACTCAACCTCTAGGCCCTGGGGCGAATATTGGGCCGATCGCGTCCAATCGGTAAAGGGTTGAATACCCAGGCGATCGGTGAGGGCAAAAATATTCCGGTAGGGGTACCAAAACCCGTGAATGCCCGCTTCCACCGCTCGGCCCTGGGGTGTTTGCCAGCCAGCAACTAGGCCACCGGGGTAGGCTCCGGCTTCCAGCAACGTGACGGCGTAGCCCTGGCGTGCCAGGTGGTAGGCGGATCCCAATCCGGCCCAGCCTGCGCCGACCACCACCACCTGCTTGCGATCGGTGTTTTCCCTTGTCATAGCTACCCGTCGTCCCATAGACCCATAGATCTTCTTTACTCTAAAGGCAGTGGCGTTCTATCGGTTTAGGATCAGGTGGGAGCCTGATTGATTAGCCAAACCTGTTCGCCCGATTCCTGACTGCCCTCTCCCCCAGCCTCTCCCAGAGGTGGTTGGGAACCGATCTATCTCTCTTAACCCATTCTTTTTAGCCCGATGAACCGTAAAAAACTTGTGAAAAGCGGCGTCAATACCGTGATGGGGGTGAAAGAACCCACCCGCGACACCACCATTCGCACAGATTTAGCCAATCCTCAGTGGGACAAGGTGGCTACGCTGACCTATCTAGGGGCCACGATCGCCCAGGTGGCCGCCATGACCGGACTCCTGTGGGCCATGGATCTGGCCCTGGGGTACGTCAACACCGCAGCATTACTCCAGGGGGCGATGACCGCGATTGCCTGTGGCTTTTTTGCCGCTGTGACCCTGCGATCGCGCCTATTCTCGCTACTCG
>JAIXUR010000165.1 GCA_027483425.1 Cyanobacteriota bacterium
AGTTCAAAATCCCCCGAAACCCACCCCTGCCGCTTCCAGGAGGGGATGTTCAAAGTTCAAAATTCAAGGTTCAAACCCTACCCCGCGCTGTTGCCCGCAAACTGCTGCGCATAGAACTGGGCATAGCGACTCTGGTTCGCCAGCAGTTCGCTGTGGGTACCCGCTTCAATCACCTGGCCCTTTTCCATCACCAGAATGCGATCGGCGTCGCGCACGGTGGCCAGCCGGTGGGCGATGATGAACACCGTGCGATCGCTCATCAGGCGCTCCAGGGCCTCCTGTACGAGGGCCTCAGACTCCGAGTCGAGGGCCGAGGTGGCCTCATCGAGAATCAGAATCCGGGGGTCGAGCAGGACGGCGCGGGCGATCGCCACCCGCTGGCGCTGGCCTCCCGACAGGTTGACCCCCCGCTCGCCCATCCAGGTGTAGTAGCCCTGGGAAAACTGGCTAATAAAATCGTGGGCGTTGGCAATTCGGGCGGCGGCTTCCACGGCTTTGATGTCAAAATCTTTTTGGCCAAAGGCAATATTTTGGGCAATGGTGCCTGAAAACAGCGTGGTTTCCTGGGGCACAATGCCAATCTGCCGCCGCAGGCTGCGCAGGGTCACCGTGGCCACATCCACATCGTCGATGAAAATTTGGCCGAACTGAGGGTCGTAGAAGCGGGGCAGCAGGTTGACGAGGGTAGACTTGCCCGCCCCAGAGGAGCCCACCAGGGCAATTTTTTCGCCGGGCAGGGCCAGCAAATCGAGATCGCGCAGTACGGGTTCCTCGGTGCTGTAGCCAAAGGTGACATTGCGAAACTCTACCCGTCCCGTCACCTTGGGCAGATCGATCGCCTGGGGCAGTTCAATCACCGCTGGCTCAATATCCAGCAGCTCGACCACCCGGTCTACGGAGGCTTCGCCCTGCTTAAACTCGCCGTAGTTGGTAATGACGTGGTTGACCGGGTCAATCAGCATCAGGGCGGCTACCACGTAGCTGCCAAAGGACGCCCCGGTCAGGTTGCCCTCAGAAATCTGCCAGGCCCCCACCAGCAAAATCATCATCACCACCAGCGCATAGGTAAACCCCACCACCGGATACTGCACCGCTTGCAGCCAGGCAGCTTTGTACCGGGCCTGGCGATTTTTCTCGGCCTCCTGGGTAAAGCGCTCGACTTCGTAGTCTTCGGCGGCAAAGGCCCGCACCAGTCGAATACCGGTAAACACTTCGGTGACCAGGGAGGACAGGTCAGACACCAGGTTTTGGCTACGCCGCGAAAATTGCAGCATTTTCTCGCCAAACCACCCGGCCAGCACGGCCAGAATGGGCACCAGCACCAGGGCGGTCAGGGTCAGCTGCCAGTTGAGGAAAACCATGTAGCCCAGCACCACCACCAGTTGCAGCACCGAGGGCAAGAAGTCGTGGAAGAGCTTTTGCACCACTTCGCCAATGCGGTCAATATCCTCCGTCAGCCGGTAGGACAGATCGCCGGTTTGGCTGCGCTCAAAGTAGTTGAGGCTGAGCCGGTGGATGTGGGTATACACATCCCGACGGAGGTTAAAGGCCATTTCGAGGGCCGCCTTGGCCATCAGCGAGTCTTGGATGTACTGGCCGATTTTTTGCAGTGCAAAGCCAGCCATGGTGATGGCGATGTAGCGGGCCATCACCGGCACGTTGCCCGCGGCCAGCTCGGCCAAAATATTGCCGGACAGCCAGGCCAAAATCGGCCAAAAGGACACAAAAATAGTAGTGCCCACCAGGGCCTGCGCAATGGTGCGCCACTCGCGCCGTACGTAGGGAGCTAGTGTCCAATAGTTGGAGCGGGGGGAGGGGCGCTTTGAGGTCAAGGGCTAAACCTTCGCGATGGCGATCATTGTTCAACCACGCTACCAGGTTTGAGCCCGATCTGTAATTTGAGCCTGGGCCATTTTCTGCCCGGAGTAAGGCACTACAATCGACCCATGGCCTAGCGTTGACGGACTGTTTACCCCCCATGCCTACGGTTATTGTTGCCACTGGAAACCCCGGCAAACTGAAAGAAATGCAGGTTTATCTCGACGCCCTGGGCTGGCAGCTTCAACTCAAGCCCGACGATCTCGAGATTGACGAAACCGGCACTACGTTTTTGGAGAATGCTCGACTGAAGGCGGCTGGGGTGGCTCAAGCCCTGGGCCAGTGGGCGATCGCCGATGATTCGGGCCTAGCGGTCGACGCCCTGGGCGGTGCCCCTGGCATCTACTCGGCCCGGTATGCCGACAGCGACCAGGGAAGAATCGATCGCCTGCTGCAAGAACTGGCCCAGGGGGGCGAGGGGGGCAACCGCAGGGCGCAGTTCATCTGTGCCCTCGCCTTGGCCAACCCCGCTGGAGACATTGTGCTCGAAACCGAAGGCATTTGCCCCGGCGAAATCTTGCTTGCCCCCCGAGGGACGGGCGGCTTTGGCTACGATCCTATTTTCTATGTGCCCAGTCTGGGCAAAAGCTTTGCCGAAATGTCGCCCCATCAAAAGGAGGCCAACAGCCACCGGGGCATCGCCTTTGGTCAGCTGTTACCCGATCTCCAGCGGCTCACCCTGGAGTAAGTCAGCGCTGGGATACCGACTCGGTGTTAAAAAGTCAGGGGTCAGAATTTCATTCCTGCCTGACTCCTGACCCCTGACTCCTGTAAAGATTCCGGCCTTCCTGACTTAACTGCGATACCCCAGGTTCGTGCTGCTAGTCAGCCATGCCCTGGGGTTCTAGCCAGAAATCGCCTAGGCTTCCCGATTGAGGAAATCTTGCAGTTGACCCAGGGCAGCCCGACCAATGTTAAACACGGCCCAGCTTCCTGCTACGGCAATGGGTAGTAAAACAACAACAACTCGCCAATCCATAGAGGCCGATCTCCTAAAAGAGTTTTGCTTAAACAGACGTCACAATTTTCTCATAATGTACACCACATGGGGCGATCGCAGGCAAGAGTTTTAAGGCCAACTGCTTTGCCCGGTCGGCCTGGGGTTGTGGTACTGGCCCCCGCGATCGCTGCTGGGGCGCGCCAGGAGCAACCCCAGGATGGGCGTTTATCCCTGCCTTGGGGGTGAGCCGGAGAGCCACCTCATGACGGGGTCTCTGCCCAAATTATAGGGGCAATTGAAAGGCTCCTTGGCCCATCCCTGGGGCCCCGATCGCTAACGTTAGGGGCACTGAGAGCGCATGTTCTCACCGTTACTGAAGCCCAAAGGGCCGTGCCAGCGGCTCACCGATGAAAATACCCTGCCCCGGCATCAGCACGCTCTTCCAGTAGGCTTCGATCAGGGTGTCACCGTCGAGATAGTGGGCCATGAGCACGCCGGGGTGGGGAAATTTTTGCGTAAAGTTGCAGGGCTCAACCACGGTGCCGTAGCTGCCGGTGGCCCCGGCCTCTAGCCAGCGCAGGCTGCTCATTTGGGAGCTGTCGGTCAGCTGTCCGCCCTGGGAGGTGAGGTGATCGGCCACGGCCCCTGGTCGATATTGGTGGGTCTCCAGGTCAGGCACCTGGGTGCGTCCGGTGAAGTAGAACATGACGTCAGAGCGCCCGACCATGTCGGTCCCGTTGAGGACTTGAATCTCGAACCAGGGGTCGAGCTGGGCCTGGATCTCGGGGTAGAACTGCGATCGCACATTCCGGGCCCGGTCTCGGGTGTTGATCAAGTAGGCCGTACCCGCCGGGAAACTGTGGTCAGCGGCCAGGCCCCGATCAATTAAGGCCTTGGCATCGTCAAAATTAGTGGCCGCCAGAGCCATAGCGGGGCGAATTTGGGTAGCGTCGGCTGGGGTCATGGCATCAAAGTACGGGCTCACCGCTGTGGTGCTACAGCCCTGGGCGCAAAAAGACTCGTCAAAGCCAAAGGCAAAGGCCGACGTCATCGACATGCAGCCGACCCGGTAGGGCTGAGCCCAGGTCAGGGCGTAGGCCCGCACCGATCGCGGCGTCTGACGCTGCACCGTAGCCCACAGTTCTTCAAAGGTTTCGACCGGTAGCACTGTTTGGCTCGGGTCAAACTCAAGGCGAATGATATTTTTTTCGGGAATGCCCCGCTGCGCCTGGTAATAGTCGGCAATGCGCACACTCAGCGGATCCCGTTGGTTGACAATCACGCCAAGGGTTTTAGGGGTCAGCTGTTGAGGCTGACCCAGGGGTGCCACCCTCAACAGGTCGCATCCCTGGGTCACCATGAGCACTACGGCCAAGGAGGCTACGCCGAGTAGAGTCAGTCGTAAATTCCGAAGTGGCTGCATACCTAGACCGGAACATCGCCTCGCTAAACGGGGCCTTTCGCTCCAGGCTAGCACCAGGATAAAAGGTCAGG